>JBBQXR010000105.1:0-9607 GCA_038209455.1 Acidimicrobiia bacterium | reverse complement strand
GATGAGGGTGAGCCCACCGAGCGCGGTGCCGATCACGACGTCGAGCGAGAAGTTGCCCGTCGCGTACCCGATCCCGACGCACAGCAGCGCGACCGCGTACGACACGACACCGATCACGAGGCGGAGGCCGGTATACGAGCCCACCACCTCGGCCGCCCTGACCTCGTCGGCCTCGATCACCACACTCAGCACGATCCGTGAGAGCCGGAGGTCGGCGATGAACCCGACGATGCCGAGCAAGGAGAAGATGACCGAGTACTGGCCGAACTGATCCTGCGTCAGTTGCCGCAGGATGATGAAGGTGCTGATCGTGGCCAGCGCCGCGACGACATACCGGCCTGCCACCAGCACGCTGGCGCCCGAGAGCACCGAGCCCGACGCCCGGCGGCGACTGGACGGCGTGGGCGCGTCGGCGTCGGTCGGCATCGCCGGGTGCGTCAGCCGGAGATCGGCGTGGCGCGCGCCTCGATGTGCGCCCGCACCGGGAAGTGCACGAGCCCGACGTCCCGACCCTCGCTCAGCACGACGACGGTTTCCTGACCCTCGCGCTGGTCGTAGACCACCCCGCCGTCGTGGGAGTGGATCCCGAGGTGCACCAGGTACACGCCGTCGAGCACCGGGAACCGGTCGAACTCGAAGATGCAGGTGCCCTCGCCGTGGATCGAACCGGGATCATCACCCATGAGGTCCGAGTTGGTGCCGATCAGCATCTTCCCGTCCTGGTCGAAGATCGCAATCGAGAAGACGATGTCGTCGACGCGCTCGGGCGCGAGGTAGTCGACCCGGATCTGGACCGGGTCGCTCGGATGGATGTACGCCGACTCGGGCCGCGGGTACACCACCTGCGCGCCCCGGATCTCGACCTCGAGGTTGCGCAGCAGCGTGGGGTCGTTGAGGTCGTGCGGAACCTCCGCGCCCTTCTTGCGCAGGTGCTCACGGAACGCCAACGCGGCTTCGCCCGGCGCTCCGAACGCGACCAGGTTGCCGTGGTCGAGCACCGCGGCGCGATCGCAGATCTGGCGGACCAGGTCGACCGCGTGGGTCACGAGCAGGATGGTGCGGCCGTCCCGCTGGAACTGCTTGATGCGGTCGAGGCACTTCCGCTGGAACATCTCGTCACCGACCGAGAGCACCTCGTCGACGAGCAGGATCTCCGGGTCCACGTTGACCGCGACCGCGAAGCCGAGCCGGGCCGCCATGCCGGACGAGTAGTGCTTCACCTGGTTGTCGATGAAGTCCTCGATCTCGGAGAAATCCACGATGTCGTCGAAGATGCGGTCGATCTCGACCCGGCTGAGGCCGAGGATCGAACCGTTCATGTAGATGTTCTCGCGGCCGGTGAGATCGCCGTGGAAACCCGAGCCGAGTTCGAGCAGTGCTGCGGTCCGGCCCCGCTTGCGGATGGTGCCCGACGTGGGCCGCATGATCCCGGCCACGCACTTGAGCAGCGTCGACTTCCCGGAACCGTTGTGGCCGAGGAGGCCGACCGTCTCGCCCGCGTTCACGTGGATGGTCACGTCCCGGAGCGCCCAGAACTCCTCGTGCGTGGTCTTCCGACGGAGGTTGACGACGCGCTCCTTGAGCGAGTCGGCGCGCGCGTGATTGAGCTTGAAGTGCTTGGAGACGTTGTCGATCTCGATCGACGCGCTCATCAGATGTTCTCCGAGAGATTGTCTTCGAGTCGACCGAACACCCAGAACGCGAAGAAGAGGAGACCGACCGAGACCGCGAAGAGGATCCCGAGGTTCCTCATGTACCACCACTGCGACGCGGCAGGCAGCGCCGGCACCTTGGTCAGCTTTTTGTTCACGTTGACCTGGACGATGTGCTGGCCCCAGATGGCCCGTTGCATCGTGATCACGATCGGGGTCAACGGATTGATCAGCGCCCAGTTCCCGACCTTGGCCCGGACCTGCTCGTACGGGTACACGATCGGGGTCATCCAGAACCACGCGAGGAGGACGAGCTCGAGCAGGTGCTGGGTGTCCCGCGCGTAGACGTTCACGGCGGCGAGCGTCATCGCCAACGCCGCGAGGAGCACGAGCAGGGTGACCAGCGCCGGCACGATCAGGGGCAGGTAGGACCACGCCGGGTGGTACCAGAACACCACGAGCGCCGCGGTCAAGACCGCGAGCTGGAGCGCGAAGTGGACGAGGGCCGCGCCGATCGACGCCAGCGGCAGGATCTCGCGCGGGAACCACACTTTGCCGACCAGGCCGGCGTTCCCGACGATCGATGTGGTCCCGCCGCCGAGCCCGGCCGAAAACAGGTTGTACGGCAGGAGGCCCGAGAGCAGGAAGATCGGGAAGAACGGGATCGACGCCGGAATGAAGTACGTGAAGACCAGGTAGAAGACCACGAGGTAGAGCATCGGGTTCAGCAACGACCACACGAAGCCGAGCGCGCTGTTCTTGTACTTGATCTTGAGCTCTTTGCGGGTCAGGTTCACCAGCAGCTCGCGGAACTCCCAGATCCGCCGTACCCGCTGGATCGGACCCGGGCGGTCGGAGACGTCCATCCGATCGGAGGATCGGGGCGTCGGGGCGGGATCGAGAGAGGTGGCCACGTGAGGTGCGGACCCGCCGTCGGCAGCGGTACCGGCCTCCGATACTAGCGATGTGCCCCCCGGGTTCCGGGGCACAGACGGCGCGAACGCCCCCGGATTGCCGCCCCCGAACTCCCGGCCGGCGGTAGTTTGCCCACCTGATCGGCACGCAGGAAGCGCCCAACGCCGACCTGCCCATCGAACGTGCGACCGTCCGGGCCCACGACAGGAGATCGCCATGCGCAACCCCTTCTCGAAGCGAATCCGCACCACCGAGATCGCGCCCGGGGCCGCCGCCGAAACTCCGCCCGAGACCCCGACACCCATCCCGGTCGCCGAGGCGCCCACGGTCCACCACACCTACGGCGGCGCCGACTTCGAGGTCACGATGGCCGACGACGTCTCGGTGGCCTGGTACGACGAGGACTGGCCCGAGGTCCCCGAGGTGATGTTCGTCAGTGACCACGGCATCGGAACCGGCTCGACGGTGTTCGACCTCGGGGCGCACCAGTGTGTGTACGCCATGCTCTTCGCCACCACGGTCGGTCCGACCGGTCGGGTGCTCGCGGTCGAGGCGAGTTCACACAATGCGGAGGTGGCCCGCCGCAACAAGGACCTCAACCACGTCGACAACCTCGAGATCCTCCACGCCGCGGTCACCGAGACGGGCGGAACGGTCAACTTCGGCCGCGGACTCAACGGTCAGGTCGGCGACTTCGCGGACAGTGAGACCGTCGAGGCGTTCACCATCGACCAACTCGCCGAGCGTCACGGTGACCCGGATCTGGTCTTCCTCGACATCGAGGGTTGTGAGGTCCGGGCCCTGCACGGCGCGGCACGCACACTGGCGAAGCGTCCGATCTGCTTCGTCGAGGTTCACGTTGGCGAAGGGCTCGAGGACTTCGGCGACTCACCCGACGCGCTGCTCGACTTCTTCCCCGTCGACCAGTACGAGCGGTACCTGTCGACCGAGACCGAGCGTCACCCGGTGCCGTTCGACACCGAGACCTACGCGCAGATCCGCGACTCGCGGTTCTTCCTCACCGCGGTCCCCAAGGTCGCAGCGCTGACCTGATCACCCGCGCGGGTCAGGGCGAGATCGAGAGCCCGCGGGCGACGATCGCGCCCCAATACGTGGTCGCCTCGACCGGTGGTGCGCCGCCGAAGCGCCAGACCGCGCCGGCACCGTCGAGCACGTACCCACGTCCGGCGGCACCGCCACCGATCATGGCGACTCCCCTGGTGATGTCCTGCCCCAACCAGTACCCACCGGTCGATCGGGCCGGAGCCCCGCCGAACGGATGCAGGCCACCGAACGCGTCGAGCACGTACCCACCGGGCCCGACCGGGTCCTTGGCGATACCGCGGACGATGTCCCACCCGGGCCAGTAGCCCGTGATCGCCACCGAGGGCGCGCCGCCGAAGGGATGCACCCCGCCGAAGGCATCGAGCACGTAACCCTTCGGGTTCGCCAGCGTCGAGTCCGCGGTGAGCGTGATCCCGCGCGCAATGTCCCAACCCGACCAGTACGGCGGGAGACGACGAGGCGGGCTCGCGGCGCCGAAGGCGTGGAGACCACCGAACCCGTCGAGCACGACGCCGCCCTGACCCGACGGATCGAGTGCGAGGCCGCGCGTGATGTCCCATCCGGTCCCGTAGCCGGTGGTGGCCAGCTGCCTCGCGCCACCGAAGGGATGGAGCCCGCCGAACGCGTCGAGCACATAGCCGCCACCGCCGGGCGCGGCGGCGACGCCGCGTCCGAGTCGACCCGGGAGCGACGGTCCGTTCGCGGGCGGGCTCGAGATACCGGACACCGCGCCGTCGACACTGCTCGCGTACGCGGCCTTGAACGGTTGCACCCGCGTTGCTCCGGCGGAGACCGATACCGGTCCGAGCACCTTCCATGGCGATGCATTGCCGGCCCGGTCCCAGCTGCGGATCCGCGCCGTGTACGAATGCCCGGCGATTGCGAACACGTTGCGACTTCCGGTCGCCGTCGCGCCGGGGCTCGCGTGGCCGCCGCCGTGGCGCACGGTCCGGGCCCACGACAGTGCGTCCTGGCGGACGTCGACATCGAAGCCGTTGACCCCGGTCTCGGCATCGGAGCCCGAGAAGTCGACGGCGAGTTTCGTCGTTCCCGGCGGTGCGCCGGTGAAGCCGCCCGAAATGCTCGGTGGGTTGGAGTCGTCCACCGTCCCGGTGCGCTTGAGGTTGTTGCGGAACATCGGCCACGGCAGCGCGCCGGCGGCGTGGCCGGTCTTCCAGACGCGGGTGACCAGCTGGTCGCCCACGCCACGCTGGCCGTCGAAGACGCCTTCCTCGGTCCGGGTCACGACGATGTACGTGTCACCCGCATAACTCGCGATCGTCGGTTGTGAACCCGGCGACCACCAGAACGGCAGCGCGACCGACTGCTCGACGGCACCGTTCACGCCGCTGAACACCTGGAGCGTGGCCTCGGTGACCGCGACCACGTCTTGGACGCCGTCGCCGTTGATATCCCCGACCGACGGTTGGCCGTCGAGCGCGGACGGCGTGCAGGCCTGGTTCGCCGAACGGTTGCACCAACTCTTCCAGCGCGCACCGTTCGCGGCGACGTACGAGATGCTGCCGTCACCCGACTGCTCGACGACGTCGAGGCGGCCGTCACCGTCGAGGTCGGCGATGGACGGCGATCCCATGGTCGGACCGGGCATCGCCACCGGCCATCCCGGGAGCGCGTTGCCGTTCCGGTCGACCGCGAAGAGTTGATGGCCTTTGTCGGCCCAGTTCTCGCCGGTGCCGATGACGATGTCGAGCGCACCGTTGCCGTCGAGGTCCACGACCGACGGACTCGACCACAGGACCTGATCGGAGAGGTGACGCGGGAACCCGGGCCGGTCGGAACCGTCGGCGCGCAGGACCCACAGGAAACCGCCGGGTGCGAGGTTCCACGGCGGGCCGTTCGCGGCGTTGCCGATGTCCATGTCGCCACCGACGATCACCTCGAGTTTGCCGTCGCCATCGAGGTCGGCGAGCGCCGGACTCGACCACGAACTGTCGTAGATGAACCGCGAGAACATCTGGGAGCCGTCGTGGCGGTAGGCAGTGATGTACTGACCCCACGACGCGACGGCGATGTCGGGTTTGCCGTCGCCGTCGATGTCGCCGACGGCAGGGGTCGAGAACGTTCCACCGTGCGAGTCGAGGGAGAGGATGAGCGCGCCGGTCTTACCGCTCCACCCGCGGATCCCGCCGGTGGTCGAGGTGGCGATGATGTCCCGCACGCCGTCGCCATCCCAGTCGACGAGGGTCGGTGAACCCTGGACCGCACCACCGGAGTAGAGGCAGCTGCGCAACACCGCGGCCTGCAACGACAGGACGCGCACGCAGCCGTCCATGCCGCCGGTCACGATCTCGGGGACCCCGTCGCCGGTGACGTCACCGACAGCCGGCGACGCGAACGCCACCGTCGTGCCGAGGCCGGAGAACCCGCCGTAGGTCTGGTGGTTCTCCCCGACCGGGATCAGGGAGACGGGCGCCGCGCCCGCCGGCTGCGCGACGGTGAGTCCGGCGAGGCCAGACACGGCGCAGGCCATGACCAGGGACGCGACGAGTCCCGATCGCATCCGGGCGCGCACGGGTCGTCGATCGAGCACAGGTCCTCCTTCGAACCGCGTCATCGACACTCCACCTCGCGAAATTGAGCGCGAAGCATCGACTTTGTGCCCGAAGTGGGATGCCGATTCCGGTGCGGCCGGTGCGGGTCGGTCAGCGGGCGGTGGGCCCGGAGGCCGGCACCGATGGATCCGCGGGCCGGTCCGCCACGGCCTCGATCGCCGCCTGCTGGAGCTGATTGACCTGCTTGATGATGGGATCCGTCTGCCAAGCCGTCAGGCGGCGCACGACCCGCTTCATGGCCGATGCGCCGGGCCGGGCCGATCGTGCATCGGGCATGGTGAGCGGACGGAGCCGCCGCAGGGGTGCCGTCTGGCGCACCGGCGCAACGGTCTGGGTACCACCCATGGATGCACCGGCGGGACTCCGCCGGGACGCGCGGAGCCGGATCTCGTCCATCACCGCAGTGCGGTCCGCGCCCGGCCAGTTCCCCGTGATGCGGACGTCGTCAACGAGTCCGGCGAGCGAACGCATTGCGATCGCGAGTTCCCGGTCGTCGTCGACGAGCATCATCTCGGCGCCACCCTGGTCGGCGAGGCCACCGATCCGGGACGCGATCACCGGCCGGTGATAGAGCGCGGCCCGCTCGCAGACGCCGGAAGACCAGATCAGCCGGTACGGCAACACGAGGGCGTCGGCCGCGACGATCCAGATGTCGAACTCGGCGTCGCTCACGTACTCCTCGCGGAGGTTGGCGCCGGGGGTGGCCGAGACGAGGGCCCGCAGGTCCTCGACGTAGGCGACGTAGTCGGTGTCGTCGAGGCGGACCGAGCCCACGATCTCCAACCGGCAGCCGTGCTCGGCCAGGCCTGAAAAGGCCCGGACCGCGCGGTCGAAGCCCTTGTGCGGTTGCACGAAGCCGATCGCGAGGAACAGGAATCCGTCGGCGGGCAGCCCGAGCCGCGCCCGAGCGTCGACCTTGTCGAGGTTGGTGCGCTTCTCGAAGTTGGCGCCGTGTTCCTCGATGGAGATGCGCGCGGGCGCGATCCCGAATGCAGTCGCGAGCTCACCGCGCTCGCGCTCGGTATGGACCGAGATGCGATCCACGGCCGCCCACATCTGGCGCGCCGCGGTTGCCTCACCCCGGGTCTCCGCGCCGGCGTGTGGGTACTCGTGGACCCGCACCTCCACGTGATGCGCAGCGCGGAACGCGACCGCGAGTGCTGCGTAGGTCCGCGAGCGTTCCGATGGTGTGGGTCGGTCGCCGAAGAACACGTTCGGGTGGTACTGCACGATGATGCGGTCGTACCCGCGGACGCGCCGGGCCAACGCGAGCGCGCCCCGCACACCGACGAGGTCGAGATGGTGATGCGCCGCCGACGGTCCCGGCGACAGGACCTCGACGTCGTGCCCATCGGCTCGGAGCCGCTTGACTTCCTGGACCGCGTAGTTCGCGAGCCCGTCGCGCGCCGGCGGGTACGGGCTGACCATCAGGATCCGCATGTCAGCTCCACGGCAGCCAGGCGTCGATGCTGCGCTCCACCGCGTCGAGTACCGGCGGCCAGGTGTAGTGATCGAGCACGTATTGGCGGCCCGCCGCGGCGATGCCCGCGGCTGCGTCCGGTGCCTCGGAGATGAACCGGAGACATTCCTCGAACTCGTCGTCGTCGTCGTAGACGAGGCCTGCGCCGGATCGGTCACAGTGCCATCGGTTGACTGCGCTGGCACCCGCCGCGATCACCATCGTCCCCGCCAGCCACGCTTCCATCATCGTGCGCGAGAAGCTCTCGAACGCCGACGGCTGGATGTAGGCGGTGGCCGCTGCGTACGCATCGTTGCGTTCGGCCTCGGAGACGTACCCGAGGTCGAACACGCGATCCGCGATCTCCGGCGGAGCGACGACTTCGCCGTGGCCCATCGTGACGAGCGACAACGGGAGTCCGCCGTTCACGACCGCGCGGGCGAACGCGTCGAGCATGGCTTCCCAGTTCTTGCCGCCCTCGCGCCGCCCGGCGTACATCACGAACGGGCCCTCGATGCCGTGGCGGGCCCGGAAGCCCTCGGGGTCGTAGTGCGCCGGGACATCGAGCCCGGAGCCGATGACCTCGTAATCGGTGAGACGCGGGTGGATCGACCGAGCCAGGTCGCATTCGGGGTCGGAGAGGAACCACAGGCCCCGCGAACCCGAGAAGACCGGGTGGAAGATGTCGAGGTAGGCCTCGGGTTCGTCGTGCAGGCACGGCATGAGGATCGTGCGGTCGGGCGCCACCTGACCGCAGGCGAACGCCGGCCAGAACAGGTACGGCGCGAATACCAGCGCCCGGTACTCGTCGGAGTGGTCGAGCAGATAGTGGAACATCTCGGGCAGCCGCAGGTCGTCGTTCATCCAACGTTCCTGCTCGGACATCGCGAGCGGAGCACCGGCACTGATGGCCGCGTTGAACTGTGCCCGTTCGGCACGCGCGGTCGAGATCACCGTGGGGAACCGCCGGACCGTCACGCCGTCGGCGACCGTCTCGACCCCCGGGTCGAACACGTTCTCCCAAGTGAAGTGGTCGCGGGCGCACGTCGTGAGCACGTCCACTTCCCAACCGCGCTGCGCGAGACCGTGCGCCATCTCCCGCAGGACCGCCTCCGCGCCGCCGACGACACCGTCGCCATAGCGCGCGGGCACGAAACCGAGCCGTCCCTTTCGTTCCACGGTGACGGAACACTACTGGTCGAGGTCGCAATCTCACGGCACCCCGTCACCTCGGAGATCCGGCTATACCATCGCCCGATGGACATCTGCGTGTGCGGCGCCCAGGTTCCGTTCATGCGCGGCGGAGCCGAGGCACTGATGGAGAACCTCGTCGACGCCGCCGAGGCCGCCGGTCATCGTGCGGAGTTGGTCCGCATCCCGACGGTCTGGGACCGCGAGCGCATCTTCGACGCCGCGCTGGCGTGGCGGATGACGCCGATCGACGCCGATCTCGTCATCGCGATCAACTTCCCCTCGTACTTCGTCCAGCATCCGAAGAAGGTGGTCTGGCTCGCGCACCAACATCGGGGCGCCTACGACGGCGCCGACGGCCCGTGGTCCGACTTCACCCTCGATGACCAGGGCCTCGAGTTACAACGCCTCCTCACCGAGTGGGACACCCGCGCCCTCTCGGAGGCACGCCGGCTGTTCACGATCTCCGGCGTCGTCTCGGACCGCCTCGCCCGGTACAACGGTCTGGCGTCCGAACCGCTCTACCACCCGGCGCCGCTGTGGTCCGATCTGCGTTCGGGACCGTCCGGCGGATCGATCTTCTGCCCGTTGCGGCTCGAAGGCAACAAGCGTCCGGGCCTGCTCGTCGAGGCACTGGCTCACCTGCGCACGCCGACCCGGCTCGAACTCGCCGGGCGCGGTTCGCTCGCCGACGAGTTGACCGCGCAGGCCCAACGACTCGGTGTCGCCGACCGCCTCGACCTCCTCGGCTT
>JBBQXR010000104.1:0-9776 GCA_038209455.1 Acidimicrobiia bacterium | reverse complement strand
TTCGCGGGGTTCGCTCCCGAGCTGCTCGCTCCGCAGGCTCCGCTCGGGAGTTTGGTGTCGTAATGGCTCGTCCGCTCACGCTCCTGATGAATGGGCGTTCGTGGGGTTCGCTCCCGAGCTGCTCGCTCCGCAGGCTCGGCTCGGGAGTTTGCTGTCGATGCCAACATGCTCGGGTGGGTATTCAAGGCGCGAACGAGCCGATCGTCGCAGAAGTTGCGGTGGTGCAGGGGTTGGTCGGCGGGGAGCGGGTGATCACCTTCGACGGTGAGGGATGGGACAGCCGCGTCTATCTCGTGGACGACGGCGAGTTCGTGTTCAAGTTCCCGCGGTCGGAGGCCGTCCGCGTCGCGTATCGAAACGAGATCGCAGTACTGCAGCGGGTCGAGTCGATGCACCTCCCACTGTGGACGCCGCGGGTGCGATGGGTGGGACCCGGTGACACATACTTCGGCTACGCCGGTATGCCCGGGACGGCCGCCGACCTCACGCACGAGACCCACGCCAGACGCGTCGCGATCAGTCGTGCGATCGGTGGTTTCGCGCGCCGGTTGCACGCGCTCGACCTCCCCGGTGTGCGATCGGTCGACGTCGAGAGCGAGATTCGCGACTTCCAACGGCAGTGGACGGATGCCGGACCGGTGGTCGCCGAACGATTTACCCCGATTGAGCGATCACGACTCGACCAGTTCTTCGCGGACGTGATGCCGGCCGAGATGCGTCGGCTCGGGAGCGAACTGGTCCTCTGCCATGGCGACCTCGGCCCGTGGAACATCGTCGTCGACGAGGATGGAGCGATCGGCGTGATCGACTTCGGCGACGTGTGCCGGTGCGATCGTTCGAAGGACCTCGTCGGGATGTACGAGCCCGGTGCACTCGACGCGGCGCTGGATGCGTACGACTACGCCGGTGATCCAGCGACGCTCCGCGATCGCATCGCGGTCCGGGCCCGGGCGCTGCCCGCGATGGACATCGTGTTCTTCGCAGGCAAGCACGACGAAGTCCGTTTGGAGCGCTGCATCGAACGGACTCGAGCGCTGCACACCTGACCCGACCTCGGTGCGCTCCTGTACCGCCCCGGTACACCAGGGGCCGAGCGTCGGGGTGATCAGTGCGACGGTTCCGCGACGCGGGAGTGGCGTTCGACGCCGACCCGGCGTGCGACCAGGACTCGGGCGAGGACGAACAGACCGATGCCGTAGAGCGCCGTGACCGCGAGCGGCCAGAGGATGGGACCGTCGGCGCTGAGACTCGATGCGATGAGGGTCCGGGGACCGTAGAACGGGAGCACATGCGCCACCGGCGAGGTCGGTTCGATTGCCAGTTGGAGACCGACGACGCCGATCAGCACGAGCGTGCCCTCGAGCTCGCGCGGCACCGCCGCCCCGACCGCGAGACCGAAGGGGATCGATAGGAGTGCGACCGCAGCCAGGCCGACGAATGTCAGCGCCGGACGCGCGGGGTGCGACACCACCGTCATCAGCGCGGTGAACGCGCCGGCGATCGCGATGCCCATCGGCGCGAGGAACAGCAGTCGTCCGAACAGCAGCTCGTGGGGGCGGTACCCCGCGAGCACGAGCCGTTGGTCGACCTCGCCCGATGACAAGACCGAGAACAGCGTCGCGCCGGAGACGGCGAACGCCATGCCCACGCCACCCGCGACGATCGACTTCGTGCCGGTGCCGGCCGACGCCAGATAGAAGCTCAAGGGAAGTGCGATCAGCAACGCGATGGCTGCATGTCGTTTGGTGAGGTCGCGTCCGTGCATCTCGGCCATCATCCCGATGCGTCGCAGTGATTTCATGACGGCATCGCGAGCATGCGCGACGGGTGCGCAGGGAGTTCGACCACGCGGTCGACGCGTTCGAGCTCGGCCAACATGTGCGTGACCACGACCACGGCCTTCCCGGCATCGCGCCACGTCTGACAGTGGTCCCAGAAGTTCACGTAGGTCCCGCGGTCGAAGCCCTGATACGGCTCGTCGAGGAGGAGGATGCGGGGATCGGCGAGCAACGCCAGCGCCAGGTTCAACTTCTGGCGGGTGCCACCCGAGAGGTCGCGGGTCACCGTGCGCTCGGTGAGTGGATACCCGAACTCCTCGAGCACGTCGTGGCCCCGTCTGAGGGACTCGGCGCGGTCGATACCCGCGCACCGTCCGAACATGACGAGGTGGTCATCGGCAGTCAGGAGTTCGAAGAGGCCGGGGATCTGGGGGCAGTAGCCGATGCGGCCACCGACGTGCACCGAACCCGCATCCGCGCGGATCAGTCCCGCGCAGATGCGCATGAGCGTCGTCTTGCCGGCGCCGTTCTCGCCGGTCAGCGCAACGACCTCTCCGCAATGGACCGAAAGATCCACCGCGTCGAGGATCTGCGTGCGGCCGTACCGCTTGGAGATTCCGGAGACGACGAGCCCGGGCCCCACTCCGGTGGCGCCCGTCATGTGACGGCTGCGGTCCGGCCGTCCACCACCGTGATCAGTCGGTCGGCGCGGCGATTCAGGCGGTCGTCGTGACTGACCGCGAGGACGGTGGTGCCGTGCGCGACGAGGTCGGCGAAGATCTGGAGGACGATATCGGCGGAGACCTCGTCGAGGCTGCCGGTCGGCTCGTCGGCCAACAGCACCGTCGGCTCGTTCGCGAGCGCTCGGGCCACCGCGACCCGCTGGCGTTCACCGCCGGAGAGCGTGGCGGGATACTCGCCGGCGCGATCGCTCAGGTCGAGCCGGTCGAGGAGTTCGTCGGCGCGGGCGACCCGTTCCCGATGCCCTCGATGCGTGCCGAACATCGCCGCCTCGACGTTCTCCCGCGCCGTGAGACGGGGGATCAGGTTGTGGAGCTGGAAGACGATCCCGACATCTTGACGGCGATAGCGACTCAGGCCGTGCGCGCGTCGTCCGAGGCGGTGGCCCGCCACCACGAGTTCGCCGTGATCGGGACTCTCGAGCGCGGCGAGGAGATGGAGGACAGTCGACTTCCCCGACCCGGAAGGACCGACGAGCACCGCGAACTCGCCGCGAGCGATCTCGAGGTCGATGTCGTTGAGGACGTCGAGTCGCCCGTACCGTTTGGCGACGTGGCGGGCGACGATCGTCGCATCTCCGTGCTCGACCGGTTCCTGGTTCGTCGAGGCGTGGAGGTCACTCACGGCGGACCGCCTTCAGCGGGGCGAGGAAGGCCGCTCGCAGTGCGGGATAGAGCGCACCGAGAAACGCCACCAGTACTCCGAACGCGAGTGAGCGGAGGAAGATGCCGGACTCGTACGTCGGCACGAAGATGCCGCGGAGTTGACGCAGGTGCTGGAGGACGTTGATGGCCGCCCATCCCATCGCGATGCCGACGATCGCGCCGAACATGCTGACGACCAGCGCTTCGCCGAGGACCAGGCCGATCACGCGCCGGCGCGTCCAACCGATCGACCGGTAGATCCCGAACTCGCGCATGCGTTCGAAGAACGACAACAGCGACGTGTTCAAGACCCCGGTGATCGCGATCATCGCGGCGAGGATCGATCCGCCCGTGTTCGCCGCCGAGATGAGGGTGAGGTTGCGGTCGGCCCGCCCGTAATCGGTCGCGGATTGGATGGTGGTCAGCTGACGGAAGTTGTCGTCGATCGTCGTGCGCACCTTCCGGATCGAGACGCCCGGTGCCACCTTCACAAAACCCAACGAGACCTGCCCGGAGAGGCGGTTGAGTCCCTGGAGGGTGGAGAGGGGGAACATGATGGTGCTGTTGCCGAACGACACGTTGGTGGAGTACAGGCCGACGACGCGATACGCGTGCTTGTCGATGACGACCGTGTCGCCGACGTGTTTGCCGACGTTCTTGGCGAACGCGTAGCCGAGCATCACCTGGTCGGTCGCCCCGCTCGTGTACGACACGCCGTCGAGGATGTGGACGCCGAACGGTGCTTGATCGATCGGTGCCAACCCCACTTCGATCACGACCGGGTTGTCCGAGTTGTACGAGTCGGTGGAGATCAGCGCACCGATCGCACGGCTGACTCCCGGCGTCCGGCTGATGGACGCGATGTCGGACACGCTGATGGTGCTGTTGATGAGGTCGTTGGTGTTGCGCTGGGAGATGGTGAAGTCCGCGTTCCCGACCTTGAGGAGTTCGGTGGCCGTGGTCTTCAGACTGGCCGTGAGCACACCGAGCGCAACCACCGCGGTGACGCCGATCGCGACCGCGAACGCAGTGAGGCCGGCCCGGAGTGGCCGGGATCGGATCTGGCGGAGGATCAAGCCGACGAAAGTCACGTCCGGGCCGCCTCGGGGGAACCGTTGCAGGACGATGACCGAACCGGAGCGCTCGGGCCGAAGGTGTGGATACCCGCTGCGCCAGTCGCCCACACCACCGGGCCATCATCCCGAGTCCGTGTGGTGGTCGCTAGAGGCGAAGGTCGGTGATGGCCGCCGTCGTCCGGTGGTGGTGCCGACTCGCATCGTGGGTGTCGCACCCCCGACGTACAGTGCCGCGTGTGACAGGCATTGGCGCGCGGATGCCATCCGCAGGTGTGCAATCAGGTGTGCCATCGGTCCGTACGACGGGTTACGGACGGCCCGCGACCTTGGCGTTGCGGGACGAGATCCGCCGGGCCCAGTCGGCCGACCCACTCGCCGCGGTCACGGTGATCGTGCCGTCGAACCTCGCCGGACTGGCCGCGCGTCGGGTGCTCGGCGCCGACCACGGTCTGGCCAACGTGTCGTTCCTCACCCCGTACGCGCTGGCCGAGCGGCTCGGTCGTCCCGGGGCCGCAGCCGCCGACGCCGGCCAGCTCAGCGAAGCGGTGCTGGTCGCCGCCATCCGGATGGAGTTGCGGGACGATCCCGGTATGTTTGCGGCGGTGGCCGGCCACTCCGCCACGGAGCGTGCCCTCGCAGTGCGGTACTCCGAGTTGTCGCGGGCGCGGCCCGAGACCCTGGCCCGGATCCGTCGGGCTGGCTCGGCGCGGGCGCAGGGTCTGATCGAGCTGTTCGAGCGGGTGCGGGTCCGGCTCGCCGGTTACGCCGACGAGGATGCCCTCGCCCGCCATGCGCAACGAGCGGTCGAGGGCCGAACCGCGGCGTTCGTCGCGTTGGGCACCGTCGTCGTGCACCTGCCCCAGCCCCTCCCGCCCGCCCTGGTCGATCTGGTCCGGGCGGTGATCCACGCGCGGCCCAGCGTCGTGGTGCTCGGCGGTACCGGTGACCCGCTCGCCGACGATCCGATCCGCCGCGAGTGCGAGCGTCTGGGCGTCACGCCGGTGACGTCCGAGCCGGTCACGGTCCCATGTGGGACCGAGATCATCAGTGCGTCCGATGTCGACGAGGAAGTACGAGCCGTCACGCGGCGGATACTGGAACTGGCCGCCGCCGGTGTGCCGTTCGACCGGATGGCCGTCCTCGGTCCGGCGGCCGAACCGTATGCACGCACGATCGCATCGCACCTCCAGGCCGCAGGGATCCCGCACAACGGTCCGGCGATCCGCACCCTGGCCGACACGATGGCCGGGCGGATGCTCGACCGGCTGGTTCGGCTGGTCGGCGCGCAGTTCGCACGGGACGAGGTGGTCGCGCTGTTCGCGAGTACCCCGGCGCGGACTGCGGCGGGGGGAGCGGTGCCGATCGACCGGTGGGACCGCATTTCGCGTCGGGCCGGAATCGTCGACGGTGACGATTGGAGCCTCCGGCTCGCCGCGCACATCGCCGATCTGGAATCGCGTGCGAACGATCGGGTGGCGGCCGGCGTGGACGACGGTCACCGGCTCCGCCGGGAGGCTCGGGCCGCGCGTGAACTCGCTGAGTACGTCGCCGACCTCCGGATGCGTCTCGGTGGCCTGGAGCAGGCCACCGGCTGGGCGAAGCGCGCCGACGCGTCGCGAGCCGTGCTGCTCGACCTGCTCGGCGGCGACGCCGCCATCACGACCTGGCCCGGCAGAGAGCAGGAAGCGAGCATCGCCGTCCTCGATGTGCTCGACCGCTGCGCGCAACTCGACGCGATCGAGCCCGATCCTGCGTTTGCCACCTTCGCGTCCGCGGTCACCGCGGAACTCCGCACGCCGGTCGGGCGTATCGGCCGTTACGGCCAGGGTGTGCTGTGCGGGACGATCACCACCGGCCTGGGCCTCGATCTCGACGCGGTGTTCGTCCTCGGGGTGGCCGAGGGGATGATCCCGTCGGTCCGCCGCGAAGACGCGCTGATCGCCGAGACGGATCGGGTCCTCGCGGTCGACGGCGAACTCCGGAACCGCGAACGGTCGGTGGCTGATCAGCGTCGCGCCTATCTCGCCACCCTCGCCGCCGGTGCCGACCACCGGATCCTCTCCTTTGCCCGCGGCGATCTGCGCACCACCCGCGATCGATTGCCGTCCCGGTTCCTCTTGGAGACGGCATCGGCGTTGCGGGGGTCGCGGGTCTTCGCCAGCGACTTCGACGAACTCGGCCCGACCGCCGGTGTCGATGTGGTGGCGTCGTTCCCGGCGGGGCTCCGGCGCGTTGCGGCCGCCGAATCCGTGGGCGAGCACGACCTCGGTCTCCTCGTGCAGGCGACCGACGCCGGCGCGGATGTCGCCCGGCATCCGCTCACCGCTGCGCCGTCGATTGCGGCGGGGATCGAAGCCCGGCGCGCCCGCGCGTCGTCGGCGTTCACCCGATGGGACGGCAACGTCGCCGCCGTCGCCGCGCGGGTGCCGTCGCCGGCGACCGGCGAGGTGGTGTCGGCCACGCGGCTCGAACAGTGGAGTACGTGTCCGTTCCGGTACTTCCTCGCGCATGTGTTGCGCGTGCCGGTTGAGGACGAGCCGGAGCGGCTCCTCGAACTCTCGCCGCTCGATCGCGGGACCTTGGTGCACGCGATCCTCGAGCGCTTCGTCGCCGAGGAACTGGCGAAGCCGGAGTCCGAGCGGGTGCCGCCCGGGTTGCCCTGGCCTATGGAACGGTCGGTGGTGCGGCTCGTCGAGATCCTCGATGAGGCCGCCGCGGATGCCGAAGCCCGCGGGCTCACCGGCAAGGCCGTCCTCTGGTCGTTGCACCGGGAGGAGATCGCCTCGGAGGTGGTGCAGTTCCTCCTTGCCGACAACCGGTTCCGGATGGACGGTTCCGTTCCCGAGTCGGTCGAGTTCCCGTTCGGCTTCGAGAAATCTCCGCCGGTCGAGATCACGGTTCCGAGCGGCGCCGTCGTGCGGTTCCGCGGGCGCGCCGACCGGATCGACCGACGCCCCGACGGCACCCGGGTGGTGCTCGACTACAAGACGGGGATGCCGCCGCGGCCCAAGAAAGGCCCGGACGACGATCCGGTGTGGGCAGGCGGTCGGCTCCAACTCCCGCTCTACGCCGAAGCGGCACGCCAGGCACTCGGTGCAGAACAGGTTGAGGCGGCCTACTGGTACGTCTCCGCGCGGGGCGGATTCGGTCGCGACCAGGTCGTGCTCGACGATGCCACCTCGACCCGCTTCCGCGAGGTCGTGGGCCAGATCGTCGACGGCATCGACGGCGGTACGTTCCCCGCGTCGCCCGGCGCGCCGAGCTGGTTCCACGGCACCGACGAGAACTGTGCCTACTGCGACTTCAACGAGCTCTGCCCGGTCGATCGCGGCGCGCAGTACGACGCCAAGGAATCAGCACCCGAGTTCCAGGTGTTCCACGACCTCACGTTGGAACCCCATGAGTAGCGCCGGCCTGATCGACGAGGACGTGCGGCGCCGGATCGCGCGGGATGGTCTGGACGAGTTGCTCTTCGTCGAGGCCGGGGCGGGAACCGGCAAGACCAAGCAACTGGTCGATCGGGTCGTGTCGCTCGTGCTTCGTCGGGGGATCCCGATGCGCGAGGTCGCGGCGGTCACGTTCACCGAGGCGGCGGCGAGCGAGCTGCGGTCGCGGATTCGTGAGGCGTTCGAGCGCCAGATCCACGATCCGGCCACCGACCCTGCCGATCGGGCACGGGGTGAAACCGCGCTCACCGAACTCGACAGCGCAGCCATCGGCACCGTGCACTCGTTTGCCCAGCGGATCCTCGGAGAACACCCGGTGGAGGCGGGCCTGCCGCCCAACGTGGAGGTGCTCGACGAGGTCGAGAGCCTCCTGGAGTTCGGACGCAGGTGGCAAGAGCAGGTCGACCGGATGTTCGCGGACGTCGCCCTCGCTCCGGTGATCACGTTCGCCCGGCTCCTCGACGTCCGGATCGATCACGACAAGTTGCCCTCGTTGCGCGAAGTGGCCGCGGTCTTTTCCGACAACTGGGACCGGCTGGATCCGCTCGTCGCACTCCCGGTGATCGAACCGGTGATCGAGCGGGACGGGGCGCGCCTGGCGATGGCTGAGTTCGCGCCGCTCTTCGCTCGCTGCTCCGAGATTGCGGACGACAAGCTCGCGGCCCGGATCCTCGGCTTCCGCGCGGACATCGATCGCATGCACCAGGCACTCCATCACGCGTCGGATCGCGACGTGCTCCGGTTGCTCACGACGAAGCGGAAGTCGAAGAAGTCATGGGTCGCCGGCAACGTGGGCGCCGCCGCGGCGTGGGGCGGCAAGGAGGGCAAGGCGGAGGTACTCGAGCAGGTCCGCGGGATCGAGGCCGAACTCGACGCGCTCTTCGAGGCGACCGCAGACGCAGTGCTGCGGGTGCTCGCCGGTGAAGTGGCCCGGTTCACCCTGCGCTCCGCCCACGAGCGGTTGCGTGAGGGGCGGCTGGAGTTCCACGACCTCCTCGTCTTCGCCCGGCAACTCCTCCGCGATCGGGCCGACGCCCGCGCCTCGCTCCACCAGCGGTACACCCGCCTTCTCATCGACGAGTTCCAGGACACCGATCCGATCCAGGTCGAGCTGGCGACTCTGATCGCGGCGTCGGTCGCTGAACTCGCGCCGGGCACGGGCTGGGCCGATGTCGCGGTCGACCCGGAGCGCCTGTTCTTCGTCGGCGACCCGAAGCAGTCGATCTACCGCTTTCGGCGCGCCGACATCGAGTTGTTCCTCGCGGCACGGGATCGCTTCGCCGGCGAGTCGGTGCGCCTGACCACCAACTTCCGTACCGTCGCGCCGGTGCTGGAGTGGGTCAACCACGTGTTCGGGGCCTTGATGGAAGAGGAGATCCCCGGTCGGCGGCCGCGCTACGAACCGCTCGCCGCCCATCGCTCGCCCGGCGCCGCGGACCATTCCGTCACGTTGCTCGGGGAGCCGCACGGCAAGGATGAGGACCTGCGCGCCGGCGCGCTGCGTGAACTCGAAGCGCACACCGTGGCCGACGCGGTGGCCGCGATCCTGGCCGCGCCCGACGAGTGGCCGGTCGAGCAGCAGGGTGAATGGCGGGCCGCTCGGCCGGAGGACATCGCGATCCTGGTGCCGACGCGCACCTCGTTGTCGGGCTTGATGGACGCCCTGCGCGACCGGAGCGTCGACTTCCGAGCCGAGACGGGCACGCTGGTCTACGAGACCCAGGAAATCCGCGATCTGCTGTCGGTGTTGCGGGCGATCGCGTACGGCACGGACGCGGTTGCGCTGGTGGCCGCGTTGCGCTCGCCGATGTTGGGTTGTGGTGACGACGACCTCGTGACGTACGCGGACGCGGGCGGCCAGTGGGATCTCGCAGCGCCTCGCCCCGATCTGCCGGATGCACATCCGGTGATGGCCGCACTCGAGTTCCTCGACCGATTGCGGGCGGCGCGGTGGTGGACCGCGCCGAGCGCGCTCGTCGAGTGGATCGTCCGTGAACGTCAGGTGATGAGCATCGGCCTGGCCGAACGGCGCGCGCGTGACGGATGGCGCCGGATCCGGTTCTTCGTCGACCAGGCGCGCCTGTTCGAGTC
>JBBQXR010000103.1:0-9812 GCA_038209455.1 Acidimicrobiia bacterium | reverse complement strand
CGTCGAGATCGAGGTCGATGGTGATGCTCGTCTCGTTGGTGGTGCGTTCGTGGTGGGAGGTCCGGGCCGGGCTCATGTCGGGTCACTCTCGCGCAGAACCGCCTGCAGACTCGACCGGAAGCGGTCGTTCTCCTCGGTGGTGCCGACGGTGACCCGGAGACAATCCTCGACTCCCGGCCAGGAGGAGAAATCACGGATGAGGATCCCACGGTCGACGAGGCCCTGCCAGACCGCGTGGCCGCGCCCGGCACACCGGAACAGCAGGAAGTTGGCGCCGGACGGGAACACCTCGACACCGTCGGTGTCCTGGAGTGCGGCGAAGAGCCGTTCACGTTCCTCGATGAGGACGTGGACCCGCGCCTCCATATCACTCACGAAGTCGAGCGCCACCCGGCCGGCGATCTGGGTCGCGGCGTCGAGGTGGTACGGGAGCACCACCTTGTCGAGTTCCTCGACCAGCCACACGGGACCCACTGCGAACCCGAGTCGCAGCGCCGCGAGCGACCACACCTTCGAATAGGTCCGGCTGACCACGAGCGGCCGATCGTCGTTCACCAACGCCAGCGCGGAGTCGGTCGCGAACTCGCCGTAGGCCTCGTCGACCACGACGAGTGCGTCCGAGGCGTCGACGATGGCCGCGATGGTGTCCGGGGGGTCGACCGTTCCGGACGGGTTGTTGGGACTGCACACGAAGACGATGTCGGGACGGTGCTCGCGGATCAACGCCACCGCGTGGTCCCGGTCGATCGCGAACTCGTCGGTCCGGTACGCGGTGACGACCTCGGTACCGGTGATGCGGGCGATGTGTGCGTGCAACGCGTACGTGGGCTCGAACACGAGCGCACGGCGACCGGGCCCGCCGTAGGTGAGGAACAGCGTCTGGAGAACCTCGTTGGACCCGTTGGCGGCGAAGACGCGTTCACGCGGTTGACCGACATTGCGACCGATCGCATCCCGCAGATCGACAGCGGCCCGGTCCGGGTAGCGGTGCAACGCGGTGGCCCGCAGTTCCGCGAGCCACGCATCGACGAAGGCCGCCGGAGGCGGGAACGGGCTCTCGTTCGTATTGAGTCGGATCGAGACGTCGAGTTGGGGCGAGTGATAGCCGGACAGGGTCTGGAGATCGCTCCGGGGTCGCGGCCGGCTCACCGACGCAACCGCCGCTCGACCGACGCCGCGTGAGCGGACAATCCCTCGGCCTGCGCCAGGGCGACGGCAGCCGGGCCGATGGCGGCGATGCCGGCGTCGCTGCCGTGCACCACGTGCATGTGAGTTCGGAAGTCGTCGACGCGCAGCGCACTCGCGAAACGGGCGGCGCGTCCCGTCGGCAGTACATGGTTCGCGCCGGCGACGTAGTCCCCGATGGCCGTGGGAGCGTCGATGAACACCGCGCCGGCGTTGCGGATCGACGCGACGAGTTCGGTCGCCTGCTCGACCATGAGTTCCAGGTGTTCGGGGGCCACGGCATTGGCGACCGCGCAGGCCTGTTCGACATCGCGGACGAGCACCGCCTTGCCGCCGGTGGTCAGGGTCGATTGAATCTCCTCGGCGCGCGGCGCCGACGCGAGATACCCGAGCACCGCATCGACGACGTTGTCCAGGACCTCCGACTCCCACGCCACCACGAAGACCGTGCCACCTGGCCCGTGCTCGGCCTGGGCGGCGACGTCGAGCGCAACCTGGATCGGATCAGCGGAACGATCCGCGATGACGACCAACTCGGAGGGTCCGGCCGGTCCGTCGATACCGACGATCCCGGCCCCGGCCACGAGGCGCTTGGCGGTGTCGACGTAGACGTTGCCCGGGCCGACGATGATGTCGACGGCCGGGATCGACTCCGTCCCGTATGCCATGGCCGCAACCGCCTGCGCACCGCCGACCCGGTAGATCTCCTCGACTCCGGTGAGGAACGCGGCCGCAAGGGTGACTGCGGGAACCTGACCCTGAGCGTCGGGGGGCACGCAGAGGACCCGTTCCGGAACTCCGGCGACCTGGGCCGGGATCGCCGTCATGAGCACCGTCGACGGGTAGGCGGCACGCCCGCCCGGCACGTAGAGCCCGGCGCGGTCGACCGGCCGGATGGCCTCGGTGACTTCGACGCCCGCCGACGCGTACACGGCCGGCGGACTCTGTGCCTGGGCCTGGTGGTACTCCTTGATCCGGTCGGCGGCGAGCTCGAGGGCATCGCGCACTTCGGACGGCGTCTCGGTGACCGCGTGGCGACACTCGTCGGGCGTGACCCGGAGCTGGTCGATGAACGGACCGTCGAAGCGTTGCGTGTACTCCCGCACCGCCGTGTCGCCCCGCCGGCGGACCGCCTCGAGAATCTCCTGGACGACCGCGGTCACCGACTCGTCCGGAGTCGACGCCTGGAGACCGATACCGAGTCGCGCATCGAGATCGGCGCGCGCGTCACGAACATCGAGGCGGGCCAGCATCCGCGCATGGTACCGGCGCCGGTCGGCCGATCGGTGACGAGTTGCACGCGACTGCGCTGGTGGTCAGGCTCGAACGGTGACCTTTTCCGCCGACCACGCCGAGCTCAGCACCTTGCGATCCTCACTGGAAGAACTGACCGAACGCATCGTGGAGGTGGGTGACCACTACCGGGGTTCGGATGGTTCCGGGGTTGCGGGCGACCTCGAGAGCGCCGAGCGAGCGCTGATCATGGCGCGACGCGCCATCGACCGGGCCATCAAGTCGCTCGCCGCTCGCGTCTGAGCGCTCCCGAACCGGACGGATCCGTCGGCGCTCAGAAGTCGTCGGTGAGTACCGGGGGCGGTGAGGCCATCATCTGACCGAGTCGCAACGCGTCGTGGTGATCTCCGCGCAACCGACCGGCGACGACGAGTTGCTCGGCGGTGAACCGTCCGATCATCAGTGCGCTCAGCGCCCCGATGTCGATCTGGAGCGTCGCTTCGGCCGTCGTCGGTTCGGCGTGCCCGCGCTCGTCGGTCATCTCGATCCGCCATCTTCCGGTCGACCCGCCCGGCCACGGGTCGGTAACGTCCAGCGTCACCGCGTCGCTCGCCACATCGAGATACCCGCGTCCGGCCGTGGTTGCCGCCAGATCCACGATTCGCGTCATCCACCGGTTCTCACCGAGCGTGCGCACATCCTGTTCGTCCAGCAGCAGCAGGAGTTGGTCTTCCAGGATCAGCGGCGCGTCGAGGTACTCGGATTGCATCGCGTGACCGCCGAGAAAGCGCCAGAGCGCAGCCGCCACGTCGAGATCCTCGGCGACCAGTTCCTCCACGACGATGCGGTAGCCCCACTCGTGTCGCGGCAGTTGGCGATACCGCACGTACCCGCGGAGTTCGTGCGCACGGCGGACTCCATAGACGAACGAGGTCGGCGATTCCAGCTCGGCCTCGACGAGGTGCCAATAGGACGCGGACCGGTCGAACGCGCCGTGGGTCCGCCGCGCGATCTCTGCGTGGCAGGCCCGCATCGCGACACGGTCGTCGTCACCGAGGCGATCGACCATCACATCGGCTCCGATCCGGATTGCCGCCACACTCCGGGTCGGGAGACGGAGGAGACCTTCGCGTCCGGCGATTTCCCATCCCGAACTCCGATACACGCGAGTCGACGCCGGATGCAGCGCGCTGACGGCGATTCCCGCGGTGTGCATCCAGTCGAGCGCGCCGTGCAGCAGCGAGCGGGCGACACCTCGACCCCGAGCTTCCGGTCGCACGACCACCGCGGCCACGCCACCCACCGGAAGTGAACGTCGCATCCACCATTGGCCGCCCGGGAGGACCCGCAGGGCACCCAACATCCGGTCGCCGTCGAAGCAGCCGAGACACACCGCGTCCACGTCGGCCTCGATCCTCCGCAACCAGTCGTCGCGTTCGGAGAGTGGCAGTCCGAATGACTGACACCGGATCTCGAAGAACTCACCGAGTTCGTGAGCAGCGACGGTCCGGGTCTCGACGGCGCTCACGCGCGACCTGCGGACGGGCAGATGTCGGCGAGCACGCACTCGTCGCACTTCGGGCGCCGGGCGATACAGGTGCGGCGGCCGTGCAGGATCAGACGGAGCGAGAAGCCACCACGCGCCTCGGGTGGGACGAGGCCGTTGAGATCGAGTTCGACTTTCACCGGATCGGTCTCGTTGGTGAGCTTGAGCCGCGTCGAGAGCCGGCCGACATGCGTGTCGACCGGGAGTCCGGGCAGATCGAATGCCACCGACCGCAGGACGTTGCCGGTCTTCCGGCCGACTCCGGGCAGGGTCACGAGGTCCTCGAGCGCGGCCGGGACCTCACCGTCGAACCGGTCGCGGACTGCGGTCGCCATCCCGATGAGACTCTTGGTCTTCTGCCGGAAGAACCCCGTGGCGTGCACGATCTGCTCCACGTCCTCGGGATCGGCCGCAGCAAGCTCGTCGGGCGTGGGATACCGGGCGAACAACTGAGGCGTGACCGAGTTCACCATCTCGTCCGTGCATTGCGCCGAGAGGATCGTTGCGGCGAGTAGCTGGAACGGATCGTCGTGGCGTAACGCGCACAGGTCGCGGGCCGAACCGGGGAACTCATCGGCGAGGCGGGTGAGCACCACCGCGCTGCGCGCCTTGGCTCCACGCGGTCGGGACATGGCAGGAAAGTAGCGTCTGGCCCGATGACCTCTCCTGCTCCGACCGATCCGACCACCGCGGCCTCGGTCCGACTGCTCCACGAGATCGACGCGGCCACCCGCGCCGAGACGGGTCACGAGGCGTTCCCAGACGCGGTGTGGGCCGCCGCCGGACGGGTGGCTGCCGATCCGGACGTCCGCATGACATGGAGCGAGGACGGGCGCGTCGCGGTGCTCACCGCGCCGTCGGACACCTTCCAACCCCAGCACCGCCACCTGTATGTGGGCGCCGCACCCGAGGCGCGGGGTGGCGCCGTCGAGGCCGCTTTGCAGCATGCATTGGACTCCGAGGAAGAGCATTTTCCCTCCGGCGAACTCGTGGCGTGGTTGCCCGGAACGGATCCGCGGCTGCTCGAGGCGCTGACCGGCGCCGGATTTGCCGTCGACCGTCGTCAACATCGGATGGAGGTCGCGCTCCCGGTCACCGAGCGTGCGACGTGGCCGGCGGACGTCGAGGCTCGTGCGTTCCGGTCCGGTGTCGACGAGGCCGCGTGGCTGCGGGTGAACAACCGCGCGTTCCTGAACCACCCCGACCAGGGGGGTTGGGTCGCCGAGGTCCTGGCACGCCGCATGACGGAACCCTGGTTCGACCCCGACGGGTTCCTCATGGCCTGGCGGGCCGACGACCTCCTCGGGTTCTGCTGGACCAAGGTGCACCCCGGTCCCGGGCACGTCGGCGAGATCTTCGTGATCGGCGTGGATCCCGAAGCGCAGGGACTCGGTCTCGGACGCGCGCTCGTGCTCGACGGACTCCGCTATCTCGCCGGAGCGCGGGGCTGTCCGACGGGCACGCTCTACGTCGCCGCCTCGAACGTGGCCGCGCTGAAGCTCTACACGGCGTTGGGGTTCGCGATCGTCCGGACCGACACCGCACTCCGGACCGGATCGGTCGCAGCATGAGTTCCCGTTACGGGGCCACGCGCACCGAGTACGAGACCTGGATGGAGCGTCACCACCATCCGCGTTACCGCGTGCAGCAGGTCTGGGATGCGCTGTATCGCCAACGACGGTCGCTCGAGACCGTCACCAACCTGCCGGGGACCCTGCGTGACGAGGTCGCGGCCGCGTTTCCCACCGCGCTCACGCCGCTCGTCGAGCAGCGGGGCGACCACGAGCAAACCCGAAAGTGGTTGTTCGCCACCCATGACGGCGCGGAGATCGAAACCGTGCTCATGCTGTCCCCCGGCCGGGCGACGGTGTGCGTCTCCTCCCAGGCCGGCTGCGCAATGGCGTGCACGTTCTGCGCGACCGGTCAGGCCGGCTTCACGCGGCACCTCGATGCCGGGGAGATCGTGGAGCAGGTCCTGTACGTCGCCCACCAGTCGCCGCAACCGGTGACCAACGTCGTCTTCATGGGGATGGGCGAGCCGCTGGCAAACTACGACGCCACCTGGGCCGCGATCGAGCGCCTGCACGGCGACGTCGGGATCTCGGCCCGCCGGATCACCGTTTCGACCGTGGGCATCGTCCCCGGAATACGCCGCCTCGCCGGAGAGGCGATTCCGGTCACGCTCGCGGTTTCGCTCCACGCCGCCGACGACCGTCTGCGGACATCGATGATCCCGGTCAATCGCCGCTACCCGCTCACCGAGCTGATCGCGGCCGCCCACGAGTACGGCCGGGCACGCGGCCGGCGGGTGACCTTCGAATACGCCTGTATCGAGGGGGTCAACGACCAGCCCGAACACGCCCTGCGGCTCGCCGAACTCCTGCGTCCCTTGGGACCGCTCGGTGCGCACGTGAACCTCATTCCCCTGAACCGCACGGCCGCGTTCGACGGCGTTGCGCCAGTGGGTTCCAGCATCCGGTCCTTCGCAGCACAGCTGCACGGCGAGGGCCTCAACGCAACCGTCCGACGGAACCGCGGGACCGATATCGATGCGGCCTGCGGACAGCTTCGTGACCGAGCGACCGGGACCACCACCCCGGCATCGACCAGAATGCCCGGGTGAACCGCCACCGATTCCTGAACCAGTCGCAGCCGCAGACCCTCGTCAACGGCACGCTGCTCTGCTATTTCCAGGCGTTCTTCGCCTTCATCGACGGCGGCGGCTACGCCGTGTTCATCCTCCTCGGCATCGGGCTCGCGGCCGGAGGATTCGGTATCGCCAACGACAAGAAGTGGGGCTACGGCGTCGCGGTGGTTGCCGCGATCCTCAACGTGGGCATCTGGATCTCCCTCGCCGGTGCCAGCGTGTTGGGCTTTCCCACGATCATCTCGTTCGCGTTCGCCGTCGTCCTCGTGGTGTTGCTCACGCACCCGATGAGCCGTGAATACCAACGCATCTGGTTCGAGTAGCGCCGCAGGCCCAGAACGCTCGGCCCTCCTACACTCGACCGATGGCGATCACCGTCGATGAGATCGAGGCCTTCGCAGCCCGGCTGGCTCCGTTGGACCAGCGAGCCGGAGCAGCGTGGTGGACCGCGAGTACGGAGACCTCCGATGCCCACGAGGCCGACCGGATCGCCGCCGACCTCGCCCTCCGCGAAGCGCTCGCCGACCGCGAGATGTACGACGCGCTGGCGACTCCACCCGCCGAACCGGCCGACCGTATGCCCGCTCGTCAGGCGGCCGTCCAGCGAGACCGCATGGCGCCGCAGCAGGTCTCCGCGGCGATCCGCGACGAGATGGTGCGCGGCGAGGCCCGGATCGATCGGGTGTTCAACGAGTTCCGCCCCATCCTCGACGGCGAGGCGGTGGACGACAACGCGATCTTGGAGATCCTCCGGAGTTCCGACGATCCCGAGCTCCGCCGGCGGGCATACCTTGCGGCCAAGCAGGTCGGAGACGAAGTGGCCGACGGTGTTCGCGACCTGGCTCGCCTGAGGAACCGGGCCGCACAGGAACTCGGTGCGCGTGACTTCTTCGCGTTGACCCTCGAGACCTCCGAACTCGACGAAGCGGCCCTCCTCGAGACCCTCGCCGCGGTGGATGCCGCCACCCGGGAACCCTTTGCCCGCTGGAAGGCCGACATCGACCGGCAGCGAGCCGAACGCTTCGGCTGTGCAGCCGCCGACCTCCGGCCGTGGCACTACGACGATCCGTTCTTCCAGAGTGCGCCAGAATCTCACGCGCTGGACCTCGACGCATGGTTCGCCGACGCCGATCTCGTCGCCCTCACCCGCACGACCTACGCCGGCCTCGGACTCGACGTCGACCCGATCGTGCTCCGGAGCGATCTCTTGCCGCGCGCCGGAAAGAGTCAACACGCGTTCTGCATCGACATCGATCGTGCCGGTGACGTGCGCGTCCTCTGTAACAACGTGCCGGGTGGGCGCTGGGCGGAGACGATGCTCCACGAGTTCGGGCATGCGGTGTACGACACCGGCGTCGCGCCCGAGCTGCCGTGGTCGATCCGGACGATGCACCCGCTCACCACCGAGGGAATCGCGATGCTCTTCGGCCGACTGTCGCTCGACCCCGAGTGGTTAGAGCGAATCGTGGGCGTCCCGCACGACGAGGTGACCGAGGCCGAGCCGGAACTCGCCCACCGCCGGCTCACCACACTCCTCGTGTTCGCCCGTTGGGTCCTCGTGATGACCCATTTCGAACGCGGGTTCTACGCCGATCCCGACGCCGATCACGACCGCCGGTGGTGGGATCTCGTCGAAGAGTTCCAGGGCCTGACGCGTCCCGACGATCGGGTTGCGCCCGATTGGGCGGCCAAGATCCACGTGGCCCTCGCGCCCGTCTATTACCAGAACTACCTCCTCGGCGAGATGGTCGCCTCGCAGCTCCAGGCCACGCTGGTGGAACGCTTCGGCGGCATCGTCGGCCGACCGGATGCCGGGCAGTTCCTCGTCGACGCGGTCTTCCGCCCCGGTTGGAGCCTCCGCTGGGACGAGTTGATCGAATCCGCAACCGGTCGTCCCCTGGGCGTGGACGCGTTCGCGGACGAGATCCGGGCCCTGGCCGCCGGCTGACGCCATGTGCGACGCCCTGTGTGTGCACGGCAAGGGTGGACTGCTCTTCGCCAAGAACTCGGACCGGCCACCGACCGAACCCCAGGTGGTGCGGACGTTTCCGGGACGTGCGCCCGGGTCCGTACTCGACACCCAGTACCTCGGCATTCCCGACGCCGGCGCCTACGCGCTCGTGGGATCACAACCCACCTGGCTCTGGGGCCTCGAACACGGCGTGAACGAACACGGAGTCGTGATCGGCAACGAGAAGGTCTGGACCACCAGCCGCCCGCGATCACGGCCACCCGCGCTGATCGGGATGGACCTCGTCCGCCTCGGACTCGAACGGGCCCGCTCCGCCGATGAAGCCATCGGCGTCATGACCGAACTGCTCGAACAGCACGGTCAGGGCGGCAGCGGCGAGCGGGACCACGACGAACCGTACGACTCGTCGTTCCTCGTCGCCGATCGGAAGACGGCGTGGCTCCTCGAAACCGCCGGACGCATCTGGGCCGCGCGTGAGACCGGCGAGGGCGCGGCACTGTCGAATCGTTTGTCCCTGAGCACCGACTGGACGCGAGGTTCATCGGACCTCACCCCCGGTAGCGACTTCCAGAGCCACCGCAATCCACGCGTACCCACGTCCATCGCGGACCATCGGCTGGAGGCAACGCGCTCGTGTGTTGCGCGTGGGCCCGATGCTCCGGAACAGTTGCTCGCGACCCTCCGTGACCATGGCGAATCACCACTGGCCGACGGACGACCGGCGCCGATCCCGCACGCGCCGGGCGACGACAACACCGGCGTCACGGTCTGCATGCACGTGCGCGAGGTCCAGGCAACCACGGCGTCGATGGTGGTCGCGGTCCCGAATGATCCGGGTGCATCGATCCGGACGTGGAGCGCGTTGGGCAGTCCGTGTGTGTCGGTCTACGTGCCCGGGTTCCCGATGGTCGCCGGGGCACCGGCGCTCGCCGATGCCCGCACCTGGTCGCGCTTCGCGTTGCTCCGGGATCGGGCGGAGACGAGCGATGCAGCGCTCACCGGGATCCACGCCGCCTTCGCTCCGGTCGAAGCCGGGTTGTGGGACGCGGCCGGCGCGATCGACGACGGCGACACGGTCGCACAGCGCGCGTTCGTCGACGCTGCGTTCGCCCCGGTGGACGCAGCCCTCACTGCGCTCGGTGTCTAACCTCGACCGCGTGAACCGACTCGCCGGCGAGACCAGTCCGTACCTCCGCCAGCACGCCGACAACCCGGTCGACTGGTACCCG
>JBBQXR010000102.1:0-9907 GCA_038209455.1 Acidimicrobiia bacterium | reverse complement strand
CGTCGCGCTCATTCCTGACGACGATCCGGGCCGCCCGTAACGACCGCTAGCGTTCCCGTGCGTTCAAGTCTGCCGCGGGCACCCTGCCCCTGATCCTCGGCGCTGCGTTCCTCGCGCCGCTGATCGCCGCACGGTTCCAGGCCCTCCGGCTGCCGGCGCTGGTGTTCGAGATCGTCCTCGGCGTCGTGATCGGGCCCGATGTGCTCGACCTCGTGCGCATGACGTCGACGATCCAGCTGCTGTCCGACATCGGCCTGGCGACCCTGATCTTCCTCGCCGGATTCGAACTCGATCTCGCACGGGTCAAGGGGCGACCGCTCCGGTTCGCGATGCAGGGTTGGATCGTCTCGGTGGCGCTCGGTCTCGTCGTCGCGGGGCTCCTGGTGACGACGGGTGTGGTCCAGGCGGAGATGTACGTCGCGTTCGCGCTGACCACGACCGCACTCGGCACCCTGCTGCCGATCGCCCGCGACGAGGGCATGCTCGAGACACCGTTCGGGGTCCACATCCTCGCCATCGGCTCGGTCGGTGAGTTCCTTCCGATCATCGCCATCGCACTGTTGCTGAGCCGGACCGACCCGTCGGAGGCGGCGCTGGCGCTGATGGGCTTTGCGGTGGCGTCGGTGGGCGCGGTCCTCATCGCGCTCCGCGCCCGACCGGGGAAGATCCGCCGGGAGTTGGGCCCGCCGCTGCGATCGAGTGGACAGTTGTACATCCGGCTGGCGCTGGTGCTCATCGCGCTGATGACGTTCATGGCGTCCGAACTGGGTCTCGACTTCCTGCTCGGCGCGTTCGTGGCCGGGATCGTCTACCGGCTCTACGTGTTGGCGGGCGCGCCCGAATCGGAACTCGAGGTGATGGAGAGCAAACTCGAAGCAGTGTCGTTCGGGTACGTCGTTCCGATCTTCTTCGTCGTGACCGGGATCCGGTTCGACCTGCATGCGCTCGCACAACCCACGGCGATGTTGAAGGTGTCGCTCTTCGTGGTCGCGCTGCTCGTCGTTCGCGGCTGCCGGTGTTGCTCTATCGGCACGACGTGCCCGGACGCGCCACCCGCTGGGCGCTCGCGTTGTTCAGCGCGACCGGCCTGCCCTCGATCGTCGCCACTGTGAGATCGGCGTCCAAGAGGGCCAGATGGGTGCGTCGACCTCCGCGGCGCTCATCGGTGCGGGGATGATCTCGGTCCTGATCTTCCCGGTGTTCGCGAACCTGCTGCTCAGGCGCCAGAACGCGGCCGCGTCACCGATAACACCATCGACCCCGGCCGATCCGACGCTCTGACCAGTGTGAGCGGGCCGACCGGTACCGGGACCGGCGAGTGGTAGCGCGCCACGATGAACCGGCCGACATGGTCGACGCGGCCACGGGTGAAGGAGCTCGGCAGCGGCAACGTGGGCTCGTCGGTGAGGAAGATCATGGCGCAGGTGCGGCCGAACCACCACGAGCACTGACCCGGCACTCGACCGAGTCCGATGAACACAAGGTCCTTCGTGGGCACCGACGCGCGCCGCGGGAGTTCGTGGCTCGGTGGGAGGTAGCGCGTCACCGCGGAGCCGAGAATGCGGTCGGTGTTCATGACCACGACCTGGCGCGAGTGGACCCGCCGGATCACCGTGCTGACCGCGAGCCAGTCGGCCCGTTGCAAATCGCGATCGCGGGTGACAGCCACCGTGGTGACCAGTGATACTGCCACCACCGCGACGACGGCGACCGTACCGACGATCCGCACCTGCGGGCGCCCGAGGCCGATCGCGACGACGACGACGAGCGGCACGAGCGCGGCGATGACGTTGCGATCGAGGAAGTAGTCGCTGCCGACGACGGCGGTCAGCGCGGGGAAGCCGAGGGCGACGACACCGATGATGGCGAGCGTCGTCGCGACCCTGCGCTCACGCTGGTCGGACGCCAGGAGTGCGAGCACCAAACCACCGATCACGGCGACGGCGACGATCACCCACAACCAGGTGCGGGGCTCGGCCGGTCCGACGAGGAGATGCCGCAGCGACTCGGTCAGCCGGAAGCCGAAACCGAAGGAACTGATCCATTCCTGCAGGTTGCGGCGCTGTTGGTCGATCGCCAGGAGTCCGAGCGGAATCGCCAGGATCACCACGGGCAGTAGACCGACGGTGATCCGGCGCCACTCGGCGCGGTTCGTCACGAGCAGCGCGACCACCGCGGGCACGATGAGGAAGATCGCGAAGTAATGCGTGGCGAGCGCGAGCGCGCACGACACCCCGAACCACAATGCGTCGCGCTGCGATCCCGTGCGCTGCACCCGGGCGAAGGTGAAGAGCATCAGCGCGGCGAACAGCACGAGCAGCGAGTACGCCCGCGCTTCCTGCGAGTACCAGACCAGGAATGGGTTGACCGCGACGAGGACCGCCGCGATCCGGGCGACGCGACGCGACAATCCGAACTCGCGCGCCGCGCAATAGATCAGCGGGATCGCCAGGATGCCGACCACGGCGGAGAACGACCGCAACGTCGCGTCGCGGTCCCCGAAGATCCGGATCCAACCGGCCATGAACGCGAAGTAGAGCGGTGGCGTGCCCTCGCGGACCCGGATGGCGTCGAAGGTCTGCGCGAGATGCGTGGTGATGACGATGCGCGTGGCGACCTCGTCGTACCAGAGGCTCTGCGTGCCGATGCCGTCGAATCGCACCACCGCGCCCAGTGCGACGATCGCCGCGAGCAGGCCGTCGAACCGGCGATGCGCCGGCGCGGTTGTCCCAGCGTCGGTTCCCGCGTCGCCGGCCATCGCCGTCAGTACGACTTCGGGAGTCCGAGTGACTGCTGCGCCACGAAGTTGAGCACCATCTCGCGACTCACCGGTGCGATCCGGAGCAACCGGACCATGCCCCATAGGTCAGCGAGGCCGTACTCGCTCGCCAAGCCGTTCCCGCCGTGGGTCTGGATCGCGGCGTCGAGCGCATGCATCCCCGCTTCGGCCGCGGCGTACTTCGCCATGTTGGCCGCCTCGCCCGCAGCAACGCGGTCCTCGGAGTGGTCGTGCATCCATGCGGCCTTGGCCATCATGAGTCGGGCGAGTTCGAGTTCGACCTTGGCCATCGCGAGCGGGTGCGCGATGCCCTGGTGCCGGCCGATCGGCGTGCCCCAGACGTCGCGGTCGTTTGCGTAAGCGGCTGCCTTGTCCAACGCGTAGCGGCCGATCCCGGTACAGATCGCCGCGCTCATGATGCGCTCCGGGTTGAGGCCGACGAACACCTGGCGGAGTCCTTCGCCCTCGTCGCCGAGCAGTCGGTCCGCGGGGACCTCGACGTTGTCGAAGAACAGCGTGTACTGCTTTTCGGGTGCGCTGATCTCCATCGGGATCACGGTTCGGTCCAGGCCCGGCGCATCGGTGTCGACGACGAAGAGCGAGAGTCGCGCCCGGCCGGTATCGGGATGCGTGCCGGTGCGAGTCACCACGACCATCGTGTCGGCCTCGTCGACGCCCGAGATGTAGGTCTTCGACCCGTTCAGCCGGTAGACGTCACCGTCGAGGGTGGCGGTCGTCGCAATGTTGTGGCTGTTGGAACCCGCATCGGGCTCGGTGATCGCAAACACCATCTTCGTGCCGGTCGCCATGCTCCGGAGCCAGCGGTCCTTCTGACCATCGGTGCCGAAGTGTTTGATCAGCTCGCCGCAGATGGCGGGTGACACGAGGATGAGGAGCAGCGGGGTGCCGAGCGCCGCGAGTTCCTCGCAGACGATGACGAGTTCCGACATTCCGCCGCCGCCCCCGCCGGACTCCTCGGGCAGGTGGACGCCCAGGAAGCCGAGTTCGCCGATCGCGCTCCAGAGCTCGTCGGTGCGCCCGCCCGTGCGGGTCTGGGTGGCGAAGTACTCGTGACCGAACTTCGAGCCGACGTCACGGACCGCATCACGCAGCATCTGGTGTTCGGACGGTTCGGTGAAGTCCATCGATCATCCTGTCGGCGGCGGGGGTCAGACCGTACCGGTGGATCCGGGACGAATGTCGAGTGGGGTCGCAATGGTGTGCAATCGTGCGCCCATCCGCGGAAGGGAGCGACCGATGCCGGTCGACGTGAACGCATTGATCGACGACCTCGACGCCGAGACCGCGTGGCTGCTCGCCATGGTCGAGCCGCTCGACGCCGCAAGCTGGGCGACGCCGACGCCGGCGCCGGGGTGGCGGGTCCAGGAACAAGTGGCCCACCTCGCGTACTTCGACGAGGCCGCCACGACGGCCGCGACCGACGCCGACGCGTTCCAACGCGAACTCGAGGCCGCGCTCGCCGACCCGGACGGCATCACCGAACGGATCAGTCGTCGGTCCCGCGGCATGACCCCCGCTGAAGTCCTGGACTGGTTCCGGACGGCCCGCGCGTCCATGCGGTCCACGTTCCTGGCGCTCGACCCGTCGACGCGGGTGCCGTGGTACGGACCCGCGATGAGCATCCCATCGTCGCTCACGGCCCGGATCATGGAGACCTGGGCCCACGGTCAGGACATCGCCGACGCGCTGGGCGCGGCCCATGACATCAGCGGCGCGCTGCGCCAGGTGGCGCACATCGGCGTGCGGACGTTCGCGAACTCGTTCACGGCCCGCGACCGCGCGGTACCGGCCACCACGGTCTTCGTGGCGTTGGCCGGGCCCGACGGCACGGTCTGGCAGTGGGGTGATCCGGAGGCGGACGACCGGGTGGAGGGTGACGCGGTCGACTTCGCGCTGGTGGTCACCCAGCGCCGCCATCTCGACGACACCGCACTGCGGATCGCCGGCCCGGTCGCGGCCGAGTGGATGTCGATCGCCCAGGCGTTCGCCGGCCCGCCGGGTGCGGGCCGTGAACCCGCGTGAGCGCTAGTTACTTCGGCGGCATCCGGATGCCGCCGTCGACCCGGACGACCTCGGCGTTCATGTACGGGTTGGTGATGAGTTCCATCACCATGAACGCCAGCTCCTCACCCGAGCCGAGCCGCTTCGGGAACAACACCGACTGGCCGAGGTGCGCCTTGAACTGCTCCGATGCGTCGCCGGTTCCGTAGATCGGGGTGTCGATGAGGCCGGGCGCGACGGTGTTGACCCGGATACCGACCGCGCTGAGGTCGCGGGCGATCGGCAGGGTCATGCCGACGATCCCGCCCTTCGACGCCGAGTACGCGGCCTGACCGATCTGGCCGTCGAACGCGGCGGCCGACGCCATGTTCACGATCGCACCGCGCTGACCGTCGTCGGTGATGGGGTCGGTCTTGGCCATTGCCGCCGCGCAGAGGCGCAGCATGTTGAACGAGCCGAGCAGGTTCACCTTGATGACGAACTCGAACTGACTCTGGGGCATGGGATCGTTGTTGCGGTCGACCGTACGACCTGCGCTGCCCAGCCCGGCCGAGTTCACGAGCACGCGCAGCGGACCCATCTCCGACGCGGCGGCGACGGCGGTGAGGCCGTCCTCCTCGCTGGAGACGTCGCACTTCACGAACAGCCCACCGAGTTCGGACGCCACCGCGCCGCCCTGGTCCTCGTTGAGGTCGGCGATGACGACCCGCACCCCGAGCGCGGCCAACTGACGGGCGGAGGCCTCACCGATGCCCGACGCACCTCCGGTGACGACGGCGGATGCTCCGGTGAGATCGAGACGCGGCATGGGACGGCCTTTCTAGGTTCGGCTCGCGGGCCGGACCGGCACGCGCCTGGAGAAGGTAGTGAGCACCACGGGCCGACGCACGATCGGCCGCGAGCGGGTGACGGATCAGGCCGAGGCGGTTGCGGTCTCCGCGAGGCGGCCGTCGGTGATGGTGACGACCCGGTCGCAGTATGCGGTGACCCGGGCGTCGTGGGTGACGATGACGGCGGCCGTCCCTCGTCCCTTGACCTCGGAACGGATCAGTTCCATCACCTGCTCGCCGAGGTGGGTGTCGAGCGCAGAGGTCGGCTCGTCGAACAGCACGAGCTGCGGCTCGTTCATCAGCGCGCGCCCGATGGCGACCCGCTGCCGTTCGCCGCCGGACAGTTGGCGCGGCAGATTGTCGTGGCGGTGTCCGAGCCCGAGCTCGTCGAGCAGCTGGTCCGCTCGGGTCGCCGCCTGCTTGCGCCCCGCGCGGCCACCACTCAGTTCGCCGACGACGAGGAGATTCTCACGGGCGGTCAGGAACGGCACGACGTTCACGGTCTGGAACACGAAGCCGATTTGCTCACCGCGGAATCGGGTGAGCTCCTTCGCGTCGTAGTCCGTGATGTTCTCGTCACCGACGAGCACCGTGCCCTCGGTCGGCGTGAGGAGGCCGCCCGCGATCGAGATGAGCGTGGTCTTGCCCGAACCCGAAGGTCCGATGAGTCCGATCATCTCGTCGGTTGCGACCGTGAGGTTCGCGTCGTCGAGGGCCACGATGTCGTCGTCGCCCGACCGGTACACCTTCGAGACGTGGTCGAGTTGCAGTGCGCTCACGGTGATCTCCTCATGTACCAGTACCGATTGCCGCCACGGGATCGATGCGGGCGATGCGTCGGAGCGAGATCGCACCGCCGATCGCGGCGGTCAGCAGGATCCCGCCGAAGGTGGTGATGGCGCGTGACCCGACGAGCAGGATGGGGATGCGCGCCGGGAGCACCGAGGTGAGGCCCAGCGTGACGAGGCCGCCGACCAGGAACGCAGCGGTCGCGACGATGAGGGCCTGCACCAGGACGCCGGCGAACAGGCGACGGGTCGTGGTGCCGATCGCCTTCAGGACGCCGTAGATCGGCGAGCGCTCCAACGTCAGGAGCGCGAAGAACAGTGCGACGACGAGACCGACGACGACGAAGGTGACCGCGATGATCCCGTTGAAGGTCGACTTCTGCTGCCGGGTGCCCGGCGACGCGAGCACGGCCTGGTCCTTGGTGAGGGTTGCGGTTTCGTTCCCGGTCGCGCGATCGATGCGGCGGGCGAGGGCGGCGGGATCGCCGGGTCCGTCGGCTACGACGACCTGGAACTCACCGGGGGCGAAGGGAGCATCGGGTCGGCTGGCGTTCTGCGCGCCCCGCCAGGTCTCGGGCGCGACCCACAGCGCGCCTTGGAGGAGGTAGTTGGTGTCCTCGACCCACCCGCGCACGCGGATCGGCACCTCGCGCGGACCCAATCGGAGCGTCTGGCCGACGCGGACGCCGAACGACTCGAGCCGACGGTCGGCCCACGCGTCACCTGGAGGGGGAACGGCAGGGACACCCGTGGGAGGTCGCTGGTATCCGATGACCGCGGCGTCGGCGAGGGTCGTCTCGCCCGGAACCTTGGCGCCGAGGAGGCTGATGCCGAGACCTCCAACCGCGGTGACGCCGGGGGTTCGCTCGATCTTCGCTCGCGTGGTCTCGTTCACGCGCGACCGGATGATGGAGTCGTTCGCGTCGGCGGAGTACACGACGACCGCCGCCCGTTGGGCACGGAGCGCACCGGTCGCGCCGATGTAGAGGCCGTCGAGCAGACCGCCGAGGAACAGCAGGAGCACCGTCAGCAGGATCAGCGCAGCGGTGACCGGCACGAACCGCCCGGGTCGGCGGCGGAGTTCACGCAGGGCGTTCTTCATGGGTCGAGGCTCCCGGGAACCGTCGCTCGCACCGGGTCGATCCGCAACACGCGGCGGGCGGCGCCGAGCGCCGCGACCAGCGAGAGCCCGAGCACCAGTGCACCCGTCTGGAGGAGCGAGCCGATTTCGACCCGGGCCCCCAGGCTGTTCCCGGCGGCGTTGAGCGCGAGCCAGCCGAGCAGTCCGCCGATCACGACGCCACCCAGGACGACGACCACCACCTGGACGAGCAGGGCGCGGACGAGCGCGCCCGCTCGGACGCCGATGGCGCGCAGGAGTGTGAGCGACTGCGCCTTCTGGACCGTGAGGATGAGGAAGAAGAGGCCGGCGACGACGACGACCACGAAGAAGCAGAGGAGCACGATCGCCCCGATGGATTCTCCGACCGACGCCACGCCCGGTGATTCCGCCACGGCCTGGTCACGCGTGAGCGCCTCGACGCCCGTGACGGCGCGGTTGATCCGGTCCCGCACCTCGGCGGGCGTCACGCCCGGATCGGTGGTCGCGGCCACGGCCGAGGGCATGACCGCAACCGCGGCAGGGTTCGCGTCCTTGCGGACCTGCTGATAGGTGTCGAACGTCGTGAAGAGCGTCGGGCTCACGGAGTAGTTCGCATCGCGCGCGATGCCGACGATGCGCATCGGCCGGCTGCTGTGCTCGACGCGCACGGTCGCGCCGAGGCGGAAGCCCTTGTCCGAGTTCCCGTCGCTCGCGACTGCTTCGAAGTCGGCGTGGGGGAGTCGGCCGCGGATGACGGTGGTCGGAGCACCGGGCTTGCCCACGACGGAGGCGAACAGGACGGTGTCCCGGAGCGCGCCGCCCGCCTGGACGCTGAACGTCCCCTCACCGAGCGGCCCGGCGTCGGCGACGCCAGGTACCGCCGCGACCGCGCTCACGGTGTCGAGCGGGACCCGTGACCCCTCGAGGTTCTTCCGGGCGTCGGCGCTGTAGACGAGCACGGTGCCGGACTGGTGGTCGATGGCTCCGATGAACTGGCGGATCAATGCGCCCGTGAGGGCTTGGACGAACACGATGAGGAACACGAGCAGGCCGACTGCCCCGCCGAGGAGGAGAAACCGCGTGCGGGATCGGGTGATCTCGCGCAGGGCCAGGAACATGCGACGAAGTTAGGCCGTGACCCGGGCTGACTCCCGAGCCGGGACGACGACCGAGACCACGCGACGAGGCTGACGTCCCTCGCGGTCCTTCAGTCCTGCGTGACGGCGATGCGGGCGACGGTGGGGAACGCGCAGTAGTAGACGTCGCGACCGAAGCCGGGCGCGAGGAACACCACGGATTGGAGCGGGCTCCCGGTGTCGACGCGTCCCAGTTCGGCACCGGTCTCGATGTCGAGGACCACGAGTTGGTCCATCATGCGGTCGGCGTCGTGGTCGGCCGTGACCAGTTCGCCGGTGTCGGTGTAGAGGATCGGGTGGCAACCGTGGTTCTGGGTTCGGCTCCAGCGCGGCTCGAGAGTGCCGGCGGGAGTGAGATCGAACGCGGCGAGCGCACCATTGCCGCTGTCGTAACCGACGGCGATGTTCCGACCTTCGTCGATCGCCGGGGGATTGGCCACGATGCCGTTGGGAAGACCACAGATCTCCGTGAGGACGACCGCGCCCGTTTCGAGATCGACGCGCACCAGATGGAGCGGTGCGGTCGAGATACCGCGGCCGCGGAACGTGCCTGCGTACTGGTCGCTCCCGGCGCCGTTGTCGAGGAACCACGCGGCGTCCGCCGTCAGCACGGCGTCCCATCCGAAGGTCTGGCCTTCGATGGTGCGGTACTTCGGTTGGAAGGTTGCGTCGACCCGTAGAACGGTCCCGTCCCACGCGGCGCGGAACAGGTGATGGTCCCCGACGATGTAGACGGTCGCACCGACCGCAGAGAGTCGCGCGATGGAGGGTTCGGCCACGGTCGCGGTTGCCGCCACTGCGAGGTCGTCAGGCGCGAGGACGAGGAGCTCGCACGTCGGTTCGTCGATCGTCGGCACTCCGGGCGGGAGATCGCCACCGAAATCCTTGGTGACGAGATGACCGTCGGGGAGGATCACGAAACTGTTGTACGGGCGGTCGCGCGGCAGTTCGGTCGTGGCGAGGATCGCCAGATCGGGACTCAGGCGGTGGGCGTGCCGACCAAAGACGACGTACAGCGAGCCGTTGGCGTGCGCCGCGAGTCCGCCGGGCCAGGTCTTTCCCCCGGCGAGGTTGGGGGAGCGCCGGAGCGGTTCGAGTGACACGGGGTCGATCTGTTCCACCCATGAGATCGCCTCGGGACCGCCCGTATGGCGCAGCAGGTAGACCTCGCCCGGATCACGCAGCACGACCATCGTGGCGACGATCGCTTCGCGGCTCGTGCACTCCAGGTGTTCGCCCGACCGCAGTCC
>JBBQXR010000101.1:0-9909 GCA_038209455.1 Acidimicrobiia bacterium | reverse complement strand
CGAGTCGCTCGACACAATTGTCAAGGCCTATGACGTTCGCGGCGTCTATCCGGACGAAATCGACGAAGGCATTGCCAAACGCATCGGCAACGCCTTCGTGCGGTTCACCGGCGCGTCGACGGTCGTCGTCGGATACGACATGCGCCCCTCGTCGGTGCCGCTGACTGACGCCTTCATCGAGGGCGCCACGATGGCCGGCGCCGACGTGGTCAACGTCGGCCTCGCGTCCACCGACCTCGTGTACTTCGCGGCCGGGACGCTCGACGCGCCTGCCGCGATGTTCACGGCCAGTCACAATCCCGCCCAGTACAACGGCGTGAAGATGTGCAGGGCCGGTGCGGCGCCGATCGGCGAGTCGACCGGTCTGGCCCAGATCAAGGAAGCGGTGGCCTCGGGTCTGCTCGAGCGGGCCGAGGAGAGTGGCCAGGTCCACCACCGTTCGATGCTCGAGGACTTCGCGGTCCACGTGCGGTCGTTCGCCGATCAGGCCCTGCTCCGCCCGCTGAAGGTCGTCGCCGACACCGCGAACGGGATGGGCGGACTCGTGGTGCCCAAGGTGTTCGAGGGCCTGCCGTTCGACCTGACCGTCCTCTTCGGTGAACTCGACGGCACGTTCCCGAACCATCCGGCGGACCCGATCCAACCCGAGAACCTGGTGTCGCTCCAGAAGGCGGTGCTCGAGTCGGGGGCCGACCTCGGCCTCGCGTTCGACGGTGACGCCGACCGCGTGTTCCTCGTCGACAACGAAGGCGTGCCGGTCTCCGGTTCGATCACCACGGCGATCGTGGCCAAGACGATGCTCGCCCGCACGCCGGGCGGAACCGTGGTGCACAACCTGATCTGCTCCAAGACCGTCCCCGAGGTGATCCTCGAGAACGGTGGCACGCCGGTGCGGACCCGCGTGGGCCACTCCTTCATCAAGCAGGTGATGGCCGAGACCGACGCCATCTTCGGCGGCGAGCACTCGGCCCACTACTACTTCCGTGACAACTGGCGGGCGGACTCCGGTTCGATCGCCGCGATGGTCGTGCTCGAGGCGCTCTCGGCCGCAGGCGTGCCGTTGTCGGAACTCCGCAAGCCGTTCGAGCGCTACGCGGCCTCGGGGGAGATCAACACCACGGTGTCCGACCCGCTGGCCGTCATCGAGGCGGTCGCCGAGCACTTCGCCGACGCGGAGCAGGATCGTCTCGACGGTCTCACCGTGGACCTCGGCGACTGGTGGTTCAACCTCCGCCCGAGCAACACCGAGCCGTTGTTGCGCCTGAACCTCGAAGCGGCCGACCGCGCCGCGTGCGATGCTCACACCGAAGAAGTCCTCGCGCTCTTCCGCGCCGCCTCCTGAGGAGAATCACTGTGGCCCTCGATCCGCAATTGCTCGACATCCTGGCCTGCCCGGACGACAAGGGACCGTTGCTGTACTTCGAGGGTGAGGCCGCGTTGTACAACCCGCGGCTCAAGCGGCGGTACACGATCCGTGACGACATCCCCATCATGTTGGTGGACGAAGCCGAGACGGTCGATGACGCAGAGCACGCGCGGCTGGTGGCGAAAGCGGAGGCCGACGGCATCCGCCCCACGTTCGACGCGTGACCGCATCCGGACCGCACGCGGCGGGCTCGGTGCGATGACCGACACCCTGGGGTTCCTCGATGCCGTCGCCGGACTGCCCGAACAACTGACGGCGGCGCACGCGGCGGCCGCGCAGATCGATGCCGACGTCTTCCCAGCGGGGAACGAGATCCACAACATCGTGGTCCTCGGCATGGGCGGCTCGGGGATTGCCGGCGACGTCCTCGCATCCGTCGCCAACGGGTCGCTGCCGGTCCCCGTGACCGTGCTGAAGCAGTACCGCACGCCGGCGTTCGTCGGGCCCCATACCCTCGCGTTCGCCCTCTCGTACTCCGGTGACACCGAGGAGACGATGTCGATGGCCGCGGGCGCCATCGAAGCCGGTGCCCGGGTGGTCGCGGTTTCGAGCGGTGGCGCACTGGCGGACCTGGCCACGCGCAACGGCGGGGTGCACATCGCATGTCCGCCGGGGTACATGCCCCGTGCCGCGCTCGGTGCGCTGGTCGCGCCGCTGTTCGTGACGCTCTTCCGCATGGGCCTGCTCCCGTCCGCGCACGATCTCCTCGTCGGCGCACAGGATCAGCTGGCGCGCCGGCGGGACGCGTGCGCGCCCGGAGTGACGGGCGACGCGAATACCGCCCGCCTCCTCGCCCGCAAGATCGGTCGCACCATCCCGCTCGTCTACGGCGGCGGTGCGCTCGGCGCGGTCGCGGCGATGCGGTGGAAGGCGGACATCAACGAGAACGCCAAGGCGCCGGCCTTCTGGAACACCCATCCCGAGTTGGACCACAACGAGATCTGTGGCTTCGGCCAGCACGGTGACGTCACCCGCCAACTCCTGACGCTGATCGAACTCCGGCACGGGTTCGAGCACGAGCGCCTCGCGCCCCGCTTCGCCGGCGTCCGGGAACAGATCGAGGAGTGCGTGGTGCAGGTACTCGAGGTCCGCTCCGAAGGTGAGGGACGGCTCGCACATCTGCTCGACCTGATGTACCTCGGCGACTGGGTCAGCTGCTACCTCGCGCTCGAGAACGACGTGGACCCGGGCCCGATCCCGGCGATCGACACGCTGAAGGACCTGCTCGCGCAGAGCTGACCGGTCACTGGCAATCGAAGGGTCGCCAACTCGAAACCGATTGGACACACGCCGTCCGTACCGTGCGGCGGATGGGCGATCTCCTCAACGGTTACGCACCGATCGCCGCCTTCGACGAGTTGTTCGCGAGCGCCGAGACGCCGCGGCCACACGCGCTGGCGCTCCACGACGCACTGCAAACGCTGTCCCCGGCCGACTTCGCCGACCGCTGCGCGGCGCGTGACCGGGCGTTCCGGGACCAGGGGATCACGTTCCAGCAGTCCGGGGAGGAGCGACCCTTCCCCCTGGACCTGGTCCCGCGTGTCATCGCAGCCGACGAGTGGGCGGTCATCGAACGGGGCGTGCGCCAGCGCGTGCTTGCGCTCGAAGCGTTCCTCGACGACGTGTACGGCGCGGGCCGGATCATCACCGAGCGGGTGATCCCGCGGCGCCTGGTGATCACCTCGCGCCACTACCACCGCCAGGTGGCCGGGATCCGGCCGCCGCGCGGGGTACGCGTCCACGTGTCGGGTGTCGACCTGGTCCGGGACGCGCACGGCCAGTTCCGCGTGCTCGAGGACAACCTGCGGGTGCCGTCGGGCATCTCGTACGTGATCGAGAACCGCCGTGCGATGACTCGGGTCTTCCCGGAACTGTTCGCGAGTCATCGGGTGTGTCGGGTCGACGCGTACCCGGCTCGCCTGCTCGATGCCCTGCGGCAGACCGCGCCCGAGGGGATCGTCGACCCGTGCGTCGTCGTGCTCACCCCCGGCGTGCACAACGCGGCGTACTTCGAGCACTCGTTCCTGGCCCGCCAGATGGGGGTGGAACTGGTCGAAGGCAGCGATCTCGTGTGTCAGGACGAGACCCTCTTCATGCGGACCACCGGCGGACTCCAGCGGGTCGACGTCGTGTACCGCCGGGTCGACGACGACTATCTGGATCCCTTGCTGTTCCGACCGGAGTCCATCGTGGGCTGCGCCGGTCTCCTCCACACCGCACGCGCGGGGCGGGTCACGATCGCCAACGCCGCGGGCAACGGCGTGGCCGACGACAAGGCGGTGTACCCGTACGTGCCGGAGATGATCCGGTTCTACCTCCAGGAGGAACCCATCCTCGCCAACGTCGAGACGTACCGCCTCGGAGATCCCGACGTGTGCGCCTGGGTGCTGACCCATCTCGACCAGTTGGTGGTCAAGCCGGTCGACGGCGCCGGTGGCTACGGCATCGTGATCGGCCCGCAGGCCGACGACCGCACGCTCTCCGATCTCGGCGACGCGATCCGCGCCGATCCCCGCGGGTACGTGGCGCAGGATCCGATCGCCCTCTCCACCGCGCCCACTTTTGTCGGCGGTGCGATGGAGCCGCGCCACCTCGACCTGCGGCCGTTCGCGATCCACGACGGTGACGACGTGTGGGTCGCCCCGGGTGGGCTCACGCGCGTGGCCCTGCGGAAGGGGAGCCTGGTGGTCAACTCGAGCCAGGGCGGCGGTTCGAAGGACACGTGGGTGCTCGCCGATCCCGACCAGGACCTCGGTGGGTCCGACGCGGCTCCGGATGACGACCCCGAAACGCGCACCTCGGTGCGCGGTGCGTCGCCGGCGGTCTGCGACCCACCGGCTCCCGGACCGTTCCGCGGTGGAGCCGAGCAATGAGGTCACGATGCTGAGCCGGATTGCCGAGTCGCTGTACTGGATCGGCCGCTCGACCGAGCGGGCCGAGGACACCGCGCGCCTCCTCGACGTCCATTACCACCATCTGCTCGAGGACCGGTTCGCCGACGAACCGGTGGTGTGCGCGGCACTGCTCGACGCCATGGGGACCGAGGTCACCGAGCGTCCCGATGCCGACGCCGTGATGCGTCACCTCGCGTTTGCCTCGACCAACCCGGGCTCGATTGTTGCGTCGCTCGACACGGCGTGGGAGAACGCCCGGGGCGCGCGCGAGGCCTTGTCGTCCGAGATGTGGGAAGTGCTCAACACCACGCACAACACGCTCGCGAACCGCGCCGCCACGACCATGCCGCACGAGTTCTTCCGGCAGGTTCGGGACCGGATGGCCGTGCTCGCCGGCCTCGCCGACGCGACACTCGCCCGCGACGAGGGGTGGCGGTTCCTCGTGCTGGGGCGCAGCGTCGAACGCATCGACATGAGCGCACGGATCCTCGTCGCGCGGATCGGCTCGGGCCGCGCCGCGGGTTGGGTCACCACGCTGCGGTGCTGTTCCGCGTACGAGGCCTATCTGCGGACCTACCGGCGTTCCGTCGACGCATCATCGGCCGCCGAGTTCCTCCTCCTGGACCACCTCTTCCCGCGTTCGGTGATGCATGCGCTCCTCACGTGCGAGCGCGTGCTGGAAGAGCTGGCGCCCGGCGGCGGTCGGGCCCGGGTCGACGACGAAGCACGGCGCCGGGTCGGCATCGCCCGTGCCGAGCTCGAGTTCGTCCGGGTCGACGACCTGGTCGACACGCTGCCCGGCCACCTCGAGACGGTGCAGCGATCCGTGTCGGAGATCCACGACGCGATCTCCAAGCGCTATTTCCTCGCCGAACGAGTCGTGGAGTGGAGCGCATGAGTGCGTGGCGGTTGGAGGTGCGGCACACCACCGGATTCCGGTACGAGAGCGACGTCACCGCTTCCTACAACGAAGTGCGGCTCTCACCGATCCGCACCCAACGGCAATGGGTGCTGGAGCACCGCGTCGAGGTCGCGCCCAAGGCGCGGCTCTCGCGGTTCGCGGACTATTGGGGCAGCGTGGTGCACGCGTTCGACCTGCATCGCGCGCACCGCGAGTTGAGTGTGGTGGCGACGAGTCACGTGGAAACCGTCGACGCGATCGCCCGCCGGCCGGCCGAGCCGATGGCGTGGTCGAAGTTGGCCGAAACCGAGTTCCTCGACGTGTGGTGCGAGTTCCTGATGCCGACGCCGTACACGGAAGCCGACAGTGCCGTGGACGAGTTGGCCGAGTGGGTGCGTCGGGCGCGCAACCCGGCCGATGCCGTCGAGACCGCCGAAGCGTTGGTGCGGGAGCGCATCAGTTACGAGCGTGGCGCGACCGATGTGGCCACCACGGCCGCGCAGGCGCTCGAGCGGGGGGCCGGTGTGTGTCAGGACTTCGTGCACGTGACCCTCGCGGTGCTCCGGAGTGCAGGGATTCCGTGCCGGTACGCGTCGGGGTACCTCTCGCCCCAGGCGAGCGCCGCGATCGGGGAGACGACGGCGGGGGAGAGCCACGCGTGGCTCGAGGCATGGGTCGGGGGTTGGTTCGCCGTCGACCCCACCAACGGTCAGCCGGTCGGGCCCCAGCATGTGCTGGTGGCGCGGGGACGTGATTACGCCGACGTCCCGCCGCTGCGGGGCGTCTACTCGGGGGGCCGGGCCGAGGCCCTCGAGGTCCAGGTGGAGATCACGCGCCGGGCCTGACCGATGGCGCGGTTGCTCGATGCTCGCGACGGTCCGGATGAGCTGCGATGCTGCACGCCGTGCAGGACATCGGAGACCCGACCACGTTCACCACCGCAGGGGACGCTCGCCGCGTCGACAAGCCGTGGGGGTGGGAGATCCACTGGACTCCGGACGACCGGCCCTACGTCGGCAAGGTGCTCCACGTGACCGCCGGGAAGCGGCTCTCACTTCAGGTGCACGACGAGAAGCTGGAGTCGTGGTTCCTCATGAGTGGCCGGGCGAAGGTGGTTTGGGACGACGGGACCGGCGAGCTGGCCGAGACCGAGCTCATGCCGGGACTGGGATATTCGTGTGCCATCGGTCAACGGCACCGCCTCGTCGGCATCACCGATTGCGACATCCTCGAGGTGTCCACGCCGGAGATCGGCACGACGTTCCGACTCGAGGACGACTTCGCCCGTCCGGACGAGACCGAAGCCGTGCGCAATGCCCCCGGACGCGGTTGGGGCGAAGGGCAACCGGCCGCAGCTGACGGAATCGCTACACCGATACGCCCGCCCCGTGTTCCGGGCCCGGGGTTCACCCCACGGGAGGCCGGGGTTGCGGAACCGGGGACGCGCTAACCTCTGACCCTGGTCGGGCCCCCGTTGGGGCTGTCATCCGGTGATCCGGGCCGACTCTGGCAAACGGTTCGTCCCGCATCGGATTCCCAAACGGATTCGCCGCGCCGTGCCGTTCGAAGAGGAGGAACCCGAATGACAACCACTGAAGCCCCACCCAACGCGGGCCAATCCGAAACCAGCGACTTCAAGGTCGCCGATCTCACGCTCGCCGCGTTCGGCCGCAAGGAGATCGAACTCGCGGAGCACGAGATGCCGGGTCTCATGGCCCTGCGTGAGCGGCACGCCGCGACCCAGCCCCTGAAGGGCGCACGGATCACCGGATCGCTCCACATGACGATCCAGACCGCGGTCCTCATCGAGACGCTCACTGCGCTCGGCGCCGACGTCCGCTGGGCGTCCTGCAACATCTTCTCCACCCAGGACCACGCTGCGGCCGCGATTGCGGTCACCGGTGTCCCGGTCTTCGCCTGGAAGGGCGAGACGCTCGAGGAGTACTGGTGGTGCACCGAGCGCGCGCTCGAGTGGCCCGACCACGACGGTCCGAACATGATCCTCGACGACGGTGGCGACGCCACGCTGCTCGTACACAAGGGCGTCGAGTTCGAGAAGGCCGGCGCGGTGCCGGACCCGTCGACCGCCGACTCCGAGGAGTTCGAGGTCGTCCTCACGACCCTCGGCCGCGCCCTTGCCGAGGATCCGCAGCGCTGGCACAAGATGTCGACCTGCATCCAGGGCGTCACCGAGGAGACCACGACCGGGGTGCACCGGCTCTACCAGATGATGGAAGCCGGCAAGCTCCTGTTCCCGGCCATCAACGTGAACGACTCGGTCACCAAGAGCAAGTTCGACAACCTCTACGGCTGTCGGCACTCACTGGTCGACGGCATCTGCCGCGCCACCGACGTCATGCTCGCCGGCAAGGTCGCGGTCGTGTGTGGCTACGGCGACGTCGGCAAGGGCAGCGCCCAGTCACTGCGTGGTCAAGGTGCCCGCGTGATCATCACCGAGATCGACCCGATCTGTGCGCTGCAGGCGGCGATGGAGGGGTACGAGGTCACGACCCTCGAAGACGTCATCGGTGACGCGGATCTCGTGATCACCACCACCGGGAACTCGATGATCGTCTCGGCCGACCAGATGGGGCGGATGAAGCACAACGCGATCGTCGGCAACATCGGTCACTTCGACAACGAGATCGACATGGCCGGGCTCGCCAAGACCCCGGGCATCGAGCGGATCAACATCAAGCCGCAGGTCGACGAGTGGAAGTTTGCTGCCACGTCCGGCCAGCCCGGCCACTCGATCATCATCCTGGCTGAGGGGCGGTTGCTCAACCTCGGTTGCGCGACGGGTCACCCGAGCTTCGTGATGTCGAACAGCTTCACCAACCAGGTGATGGCGCAGATGGAGATCTTCGGTCACCCGGACTTCTACGAGCGCAAGGTGTACACGCTGCCCAAGCACCTCGACGAGGAAGTGGCCCGCCTCCACCTCGACAAGTTGGGCGTGAAGCTCACCCGGTTGACCGACTACCAGGCCGACTACCTCGGCATCCCGGCGGACGGTCCGTACAAGCCCGAGCACTACCGCTACTGAACGACACGAACCGAGTGTGCGTCGGTCCGACCCGCTTCGTGCGGGCGGCCCGACGGGCCTCGGTGAGAGAACGATCAGGCCGGCAGGTCCTTGCGCAGGGTGCGCTGCACGGTGATGAACACATACCAGGCCGGCGCCGCCACGAGCACGATCTCCAGTGGGAGATAGGTCGTCCGCCACGTGAGCGTGAGGGCCAGCATCGCCGCCAACCACAGCACGGTGACGGTGATGTTGATCACCCGTTTGTCCTTCACCTGCATGGGATGTACGAACTTCACGTTGCTGAGCGTCAGCACGCAGAGCGCGATGGTGATCACGATGTTCAGCCACTGGGGGCTGCGGAGCAGGAAGAACGTCGGCGCGACGAGGTTCCAGATCGCAGGGAATCCGCGGAACCAGTGGTCCTCGGTCATGAGGTCGACCCGCGCAAACCACAGCACCGCAGTGAAGAGGATCAGCGCTCCGAGGATCACGGTCCAGCCGTGCGGGAAGATGTGGAAGTACGCCATGAAGGCGACCGGCAACATCACACACGTGAGGTAGTCGACGACGAGGTCGAGGATGTTGCCGTCCATGCCGGGCAGCGCGTGCGCCACGTTGACGGCGCGGGCGATGGGACCGTCGATACCGTCGACGACCATCGCCGCGATCAGGTAGACGATCGCCGCCTGCGGATGACCGCGGACCACGGCCTCGAGTCCGGCAGCGCCCAGCAACACGCCGCTGGCGGTGAGTGCGTGGATCGCCCAGGCCAACTGCACCTGACGTCGCGTACTCGTCGGGACATCGGGCGGCGGAGTGGACATCGGGGTCAAAGGTTAGCGGCGCCTGATCCGAGAACCCTGCCCAACGCGTAGGTTGCTTTGATGGATCCGATCCCGCCCACGCTCGAGTGGTGGGCCGGCCGCATCCGGTTGATCGACCAACGGGCGCTCCCCGGGCGGCTGCGGTTCGTGACCTGTGCAACGGTGCCGGAACTGATCACCGCGGTCCGTGATCTCACGGTGCGGGGCGCGCCGGCGCTCGGAGCCGTGGGCGCCTACGGGGTGGCCCTCGCTGCCCGCGACGATCCACGGGCCCGCTCCGTGCGTGCCTCGGGGCGACGGCTCGCCCGGGCGCGTCCCACCGCGGTGAACCTCGCGTGGGGTGTCGAGCAGGCGTTGGCGGCGTTCGCATCGCACGGCCCGGCCGCTGCGCTCGACGCGGCCCACGAGATCGCCCGAGCCGACGTCGACGGCAATCGGCGGCTCGGCGCCCTCGGTGCCGCGCTGCTGCCCGACGGCGTGCGGGTGCTGACGCACTGCAACGCCGGTTCGCTGGCCTGCGTGGGCTACGGGACCGCGCTCGGGGTGGTGCGGTCCGTCCACGAGGCCGGTCGACCCATCTCGGTGTGGGTCGACGAGACCCGTCCGGTGCACCAGGGATCGCGGCTGACCGCGTGGGAGTTGGATCGGCTCGGGATCCCGTTCCGGATCGTGGTCGACAGCGCGGCGGGCTCACTGTTCGCCGCCGGCGAAGTCGACGCCGTCGTCGTGGGCGCCGATCGCATCGCGGCCAACGGTGACGTTGCGAACAAGATCGGTACGTATCCGTTGGCCGTGCTCGCCCGGGCGCACGGCGTGCCGTTCTACGTCGCGGCACC
>JBBQXR010000100.1:0-9911 GCA_038209455.1 Acidimicrobiia bacterium | reverse complement strand
CCGAGCGGACCCGCCTCCCACGCGAGCGTCTTGGTGAGCATCGCCACCGCGGCCTTGGTCATCCCGTAGCAAGCGAGCGTGGGCGCCGGCGTGTCGATCGCGCCGGAGGACACGTTGACGATGTTTCCCGACCCCTGCTCCCCCATGACCCGCAGCGCGGCCTGACAACCGTAGAAGACGCTCTTGAGGTTGATGGCGAGGATGCGCTCGAACTCGTCGTCGCTGCACTCGGCGATCATCTTGTTGTGGGGCACGCCCGCGATGTTGCCGACGATGTCGACGCGCCCGAACTGCGCCTTGGCGCCGTCGATCAAGGCGTCGACGTCGCTGCGCTGGGTCACGTCGGTCCGCTGACCCACCGCCGTGCCACCCGCATCGGTGATCTCCTTGGCCGTGGCCTGCACCGCTGCCTCGTCGATGTCGCCACCGACGACCGACGCACCCGCGGCCGCCAGGGTCAGCGCCGTGGCCTTGCCGATGCCGCTGCCCGCGCCCGTAAGCACCGCAACCTGGCCCGTGAGATCGAAACCGCTCACCGTCATGGTGATGTACCTCCGCAATCGACGACGCCGGAGACTAGGAGAACCGACCGGTAACCTGCGATTTCCCCATGCCCGAACTCTCCGTCGCCGCGTTCAACCTCCACTGGGGTGTCGACATGCGTGGCCACGAGTACGACGCGCTGACCGCGTGTCTCGCGCTCGACGCCGACGTCCTCGTGTTGCCGGAGGCGTGGCGCCCGTACGGCCGCACCGCCATGGTCGACGAACTCGCCGAGCGGATCGGCGGCACCCTGCACGGCGTGACGTTCATGACCGACCGGGACCACTCCCGACCCCGTCACCTCCAGCCGCCCGTCGGCCCACCGGGCACGTGCGGTCTCGTGATGATCTCGCGGTTGCCGGTGCTGTCCTTCACCGACCTCCTGGTGCCCAAGACCGCCGGTGACGTCGTGGAGCAACGGCGGGCCATCGTCGCCGAGGTCGACGTCGAAGGGACCACGGTCGCGATCGGAGGCCTCCACGCCTCGCATCGCATCTGGGGTTCGATCCCGCAACTCCGGGTGCTCGATGCCGACCTGCGACGCCGCGGTCACCCCTCGCTGATCGCGGGCGACTGCAACATGTGGGGACCTCCGATCCGGGCCGCGCTCCCGCACCGGACCGGCGCGGTGCGGGGCCGGACGTGGCCGTCGTGGCGACCGCACAGCCAGATCGACCACATCTGGATCGACGACCGACTGGAAGCCGTCGCGAGTGTGGTCGGGCCGCACGTCGGATCGGATCATCGACCCATCCGGGCGACCTTGCGGGTGAGATAGAACACACGGGATTCGAGGATCGGGACCTTTCGAGGAGGCGAGCATGGTGCACGAGGTGCGAGGTGTGGTGGCGCGAGCGAAGGGTGCGCCGGTGCAGACCGAGACGATCCTGGTCCCCGACCCCGGCCCGGGTGAGGCCCTGATCCAGGTGCAGGCCTGCGGCGTGTGCCACACCGACCTCCACTACCGGGAGGGCGCGATCAACGACGACTTCCCGTTCCTCCTCGGCCACGAGGCCGCAGGGATCGTGGAGTCCGTCGGCCCGGATGTGACCAGCGTGGCCCCGGGCGACTTCGTCGTCCTCAACTGGCGGGCGGTCTGCGGCGAGTGCCGGTCGTGTCGCCGCGGTCGCCCATGGCGTTGCTTCAACACCCACAACGCCACCCAGAAGATGACCCTGACCGACGGCACCGAACTCACCCCCGCCCTCGGCATCGGCGCCTTCGCAGAGAAGACGTTGGTGTCGGCCGGTCAGGCCACGAAGGTGGATCCGGCGGCGAGTCCCGCGGCGGTCGGACTGCTCGGCTGCGGCGTGATGGCAGGACTCGGCGCGGCGATGTTCACCGGTGAGGTCGGTCGCGGCGATTCGGTCGCGGTCTTCGGTTGCGGCGGCGTCGGCGATGCCGCCATCGTCGGCGCGCGCCTCGCCGGTGCGGCCACCGTGATTGCGGTCGATCTCGACGCGCAGAAGTTGGAGTGGGCGCGCGACTTCGGCGCCACCCACACCGTCGACGCGAGCAAGGAAGATGCGATCGAGGCGATCCGCGCGTTGACCGACGGCAATGGTGCCGACGTGTGTATCGAGGCCGTCGGCCGGCCGGAGGTCTTCGAGCAGGCGTTTTACGCCCGTGACCTCGCCGGCACCGTGGTGCAGGTGGGGGTGCCGGACCCGTCGATGACGATCGAGCTGCCGATGATCGAGTTCTTCGGACGCGGCGGTGCGCTCAAACCGAGTTGGTACGGCGACTGCCTGCCGAGCCGCGACTTCCCGATGCTCGTCGACCTCTACCTCCAGGGCCGGCTGCCGCTCGACAAGTACGTGAGCGAGACCATCGCGCTCGACGCCTTGGAGGACGCATTCCACAAAATGGAGCGCGGCGAAGTCCTCCGTTCGGTGGTGGTGCTGTGACCGGCCGACTGGACCACGTGGTCACCCACGGCACGTTCTCGATCGACGGTGAGGACTTCGAGGTCGACAACAACATCTGGATCGTCGGAGACGACCGCGAGTGTCTGGTGATCGACGCTGCGCACGAAGCGGCACCGATCCTCGCGGGCATCGCCGGGCGGACCGTACGGACGATCGTCTGCACCCACGGCCACAACGACCACATCAACGTGGCCGCTCAACTCGCCGACGCGACCGGCGCACCGATCGCCATCCACCCCGCCGACCGGATGCTGTGGGACGTCGTGAATCCGGACCGCGCGCCCGACGTGCTCATCGCCGACGGTGACCGGTTCTCGGCCGGTGGCGTCGAACTGGTCGCCCTCCACACGCCAGGACACTCGCCGGGTGGCGTGAGCCTCTACGACGAGGCAAACGCCCGCGTGTTCTCCGGCGACACCCTCTTCAACGGCGGCCCGGGCGCAACCGGCCGCTCGTTCTCCGACCGCGACACCATCGTCGAGTCCATCCGCACCCGCCTCTTCACCCTCCCGCCCGCGACCGTCGTCCACACCGGCCACGGCGACGACACGGTGATCGGGAAAGAGCTCGAAGAGCTCTGACGCCCTGTCTGCCAGCGTGCCCTCCTGCCCGAAATCAGGGCACGGTGTAGCCGTCGTTGCGGACGACGGTGTAGTGGGTACCGCGGATGGCGAGACTGCGCCACCGGTCGTACGGGGCGTAACCGATGTTGGCGGCGGCAGGCGCGACGCCGAAGCGGTGGACCGCGCCGAAGCCGTCGAGCAGGGCGTAGCCGTCGCCGCCCGGGGTGACGACGATGTCACGGGCGATGTCGAAGCCGAAGTACGTGGTGCCCAACTTCTGCACGGTCCCGAGTGGCCAGACCGCACCGAAGCCATCGAGGAGGGCGAGGCCCTTGCCGTCGAGCGTCACGGAGATGGAGCGGGCGATGTCCCAGCCCTGCCAGTACGGGTACCTCCCGGTCGGCAGTCGAGCAGTTCCGACGGCATGGACACCACCGAAGCCGTCGAGGACGAAGTAGCCGGCGCCGTCGGAGGTGAGGGCGAGACTGCGCGCGATGTCGAAGCCGAAGTACGGCGTGGCGGTCAGGTGTGACAGCGGACCGGTCGCCGCGGAGCCATAGAGGTGGATACCGCCGTAACCGTCGAGGACCACATACCCCTGGCGGTCGGGGGTGGTCTGGATGTCGCGGGCGATGTCCCAGGAGAACGAGGGGTTGCCGTAGAACGGCGCGCCGACCGCGTTCACCGAACCGTTGCCGTTGAGGACGTAGTAGCCGCCTGCGCCCGCGCTCACCGCGCGGCCGGCCTGCCGGATCGGCAGCGGGCACTCACGTGCCTCGCTCCCGCCGAACGCGAGCCGGTCGGCCGGGCAACTGCCGGGCGCGCCGTTGAAGACGAGCATGCGGTTGTACACCTGAAGGATCACGGTGGCGTACGTCGGCGCGCTCGCCCACTTGTTGGGTCCGCCCATCTGGTTCCAGGTCGGCGCGGTTCCCTTGGCGAAGAACGTGTCGAAGTTGTAGATCGCCAGCGCGGGATCGAGCACGCCGTTCGACCGCTTCCCGTACCACTCGACCACGGGTGGGTGCGCCAGCGTCGCCGCACGCGACGTCGGGTCGGCGAAGTTCTTGAGGTGCTGGATCTGGGCCCGGACACCGACCTGTGCGCTCGGGAACTGCCGACCCGAGTTGCACGAGTCGCAGGCACCCATGCCCGCGTAGTTGTCGTTCTCGGGCTTCACGATGCTGCCGACGAATCCGAGATAACCGGTCTCGACCATCGACTGCGCGAAGGCGAGGTCGCCACGGACACCCTCGGCCCGGCCTTCGTCGATGTAGTACTGCGCGAACGTGTCGATCGAGACCGGGATCGCGGGGGTGCGGTTGGTGGCGCGGTACCAGTTGGCGAGTTGCGCGGCCGACAGAACGTTGGGTCCCATCACCGGAACGCCATTGGTCGCGTCCGCGGCGCCGGCCGACGTGCTGGCGGGCCCGACGGGGTTCACCGCAACCAGCGCAGTGGCGAGGAGTGCGCACGCGATGAACACACGAAACAGAAGGCTGACGGGCCGCATAACAACTTTCATCGACGGGTCGGTCACCAGAGTTGAGCACGCATGGTGGTGCCGAACGCGCATTCTTCTCACGCACCGTGGGTTCCGACGCTAGGCCATTTCGGTCCTGACCAGCACGGATACTGCGTAATCGCCGCCGGTGAACGGATCGGCGGACCAGGTGGCGAACCGGTCGTCCACCGCGAGGCCGGCTGCGGCCGCCAGGCGGTCGAACTCGGTCAGGGTGAGGTGGTGCGGGCGCGCCTGGAAGCCGGTGACCACGTGGCCGCCGGGTTCGAGGTGGCGGACGAAGCCGGCGAGCACCGCGGCCTCGGTCCCGGGCGTGAGGAAGATCATCACGTTGCCGGCGGCCACGACGACGTCGAACTTCCGCCCCAGATCGAGGGTCGCGAGATCACCGTGACGCCACTCGATCGAGGGGGCCTTCTCTCGCGCCCGGTCGACGAAGCCGGCGTCGAGATCGACGCCCCATGCCTCGATGCCGCGCCGGTCCAGTTCGATCGCGACCCGACCGGTACCGCAGCCGGCGTCGAGCACCGAACGCGGACCGAGCGCGGCGACGAGATTCGCTTCGCCGTGCGGATCCTCGCCCGCCGCCACCATCTGCTGCCAGCGGGCGTCGTACTCGGCTCCGCTCGGGCGGTCGCCGGATCCCCAACGGGTGGTCACGTGGAACTCAGCCGGAGTGGGCGAAGCGGGCCGGGATCGCCGACGCGGCCACCCGTTCGGACACGCGGCGTTCGTAGATCGCAATGCCGTCGATGGTCCGCACGTAGCGATAGCCGCGGACGACGAACCGGCGGAAGTTCGGCAACGAACTCATCGGGTGGTACTGCGACCCGCGAATCGCGGCCGGCGTGGTGTCGAGGATGAAGCGGGGATGGCGCAAGCGGAGGTCGCCCATCAGCATGAGGCACGCGCCGGGAGTCGGCATGTCGGCGGCAAGGTTGCCTGGTGGGCGACCACCCCAGTCACCGAGACAGAAGCCACTCGACAGGAAGCGCGTCGCCGGATGGGCACCCGATGCCCAGTACACCTCGGGCAGGTGACCCCAGACGAAGACCGAGTCAGTGGCGGTCACATGCGCTTTGAGGTACGCGCTCACGCCCTGGTACTTCGGCTCGTCACCCCACGGTCGCAACGCGAAGCCGACGGCCGTGAATCCGGCCGCGGCGACGAGCGACACCGCGACCGTCGCGGTTGCGAACTCGCGACGCATCCGGACCAGTGCACCGGCGCTGATCAGGCACAACGGCGGGAGCAGTTGGAGGTAGTAATGGCCGAAGAACCGCAGACCGACCGCGACCGACAACGCCGCCGAGAGCAGCCACAGCCACAGGTCGGTGTCGATGCTGCGCTGCCGCTGGCGCCACGCGATCGGGACCGACCAGAGAATCGGCAGGTTGCAGGCGACGAACGCGAACGTCATCACCGCGAACAGGCCGAGCACGTACCCGGTCGCGCTGCCGAGACCGAAATAGGACCCGTTGCCGGCGACCGCCCAGAAGACGAGGTCGCCGGGGCCGACGAGCATGGCCGCGATGAGCAGCGGGATCGCGAACGCGGCGAGTCCGAGTCGCAGACCGCGCCGCCCACGATGCCGCCAGAGGAGATAGGCGACGGGGATCAGGGTGGCGGCCCCGGTCTGTTTCGCGAGCGTCGCAAAGGCGACGGCGAGCCCCGCCGAGCGGGGCCGGTCGCGCGCGGCGAGGAGCACGGCCGCGGTCATCGCCGGCATCATGAACACCTCGAAGTTCGCGGCCTGACCGTCTTGGGGCGCGAACGCGACCGACGCGCCCACGAACAGCAACGCAGCGATCCACCCGGCCCGTTCTCCCCACCGCCGTCGTGCCTCCGCGGCGAGGAGCAACGCCGTCAACGCGACTGCGAGCATGGCCACGACGCGTACCGACCAGAGCGCGGTGCTGCCGACCGCGGCGAAGGTGGCGGCGTAGAGGTACGGGACGAGCGGTGGCTTGCGGTCGGTCGCGTCCTCGTAGAGCGAACCGCCACCGCGGATGACCTGGGCCTGGGTCGCGAGGAACGTTTCGTCGGAGTTGAAGACTTCGACGAAGAACGCCGGAAGCCGCAATCCGAGTGTCAGCAGGAGCACGGTGACGACCAGCGGCCACCGGCGCGCCGTCGCTCGGGTCGCGACCGATTCAGCTGTTGGAGAAGATGCGACGGCGAAAGTCACGGAGCCCCTTGCGGATGAAGGGCGCCATTCTGGCGCGAAATCGGTCATCGCCCGGGATCACCCTCAGGAACCTCCCAATTTCGGGAGCATCCGGATGGCATGATCCACGCTCCATGTTCTCCCGCGTGCGCCAGGTCGCGCTCACGATCGCAGCCGCAATCGGCGTGCTGCTCGCCGTCGCCACGCCCGCCGGTGCAGGTGCATCGGCCCGGCCCGCAGCGACCGCCACCCAAGCTCGCAGCGTGCTCGTCATCACCCTGCCCGCAACGGCGTGGGCCGACATCCGCGGCGGCACGACTCCGAACCTGGACCGCCTGTTCCGACACAGCGCGATGGCCGATCTCGCGACGCGATCGGTGCTCGCCCGCACGGATGCCGGCACCGGCTACCTGGCCCTCGGAGCAGGAACCAGATCGGTCGGGAGTCCGACCACCGCCGCGATCAACCTGAAGCGCGACGAACCGATCGAGGCCTCGACGGCCGCCGACGTCTTCCGGCGCCGGAACGGGTACGACATCGGGACTGGCGTCGGCGCGTTGGGTTGGCCTTCACTGCGATCGAAGAACGCGGGCTTGCCGTTCGACTCGGTCCTCGGCCAACTGGGCCAGTCACTCGAAGCTGCTCACGTCGGTCGGTACGTGATCGCCAACGCCGACGAGCAGGCGGTGGATCCGTCGGTGGACCAACCGATCGTGCATCGTGAGGCCGCGTTGAGCCTCATGGACACCGGTGGTCGCGTGCCCGGCACGGTCACCGACATCCTGCGCAAGGACCCGGCGGCGCCGTACGGCCGCGCGCTCGACATCCCCGCGGTCGTCTCGCACTTCCCGGCCGACTTCCGAACCCGACGCCAGGTCGTCCTCGTCGAGGCTTCGGATCTCGCCCGGGCCGACGACTACCGAGCGGTGGCGTCTCCCCGCCAACGAGCGATCCAACACGCGGCTGCGCTGCGGGCGACCGACGATCTGGTCGGCCGCCTGCTCGAGCACGTCGACCTGCGCCGGGACGCGGTGGTGGTTGTCGCGCCGTACCACTCGGCGCGGGCCCGCACGCTCACCGTCGCCGCGATCCACGCGCCCGGGATCACTCCGGGGCTCATGGAGTCCTCGACCACCCGCCGGGCCGGGTTCGTCCAGATCGTCGATCTCGCGCCCACGATCCTGCAGCTCGTCGGCGTCGACCGACCGAGCTCCATGGAAGGCCGCGCCGCACGGGTGAGTACCGATGCGTCCCCGTACCGCGATCGACTCGACACCCTCGTCCGGCTCGACCGCGGATCACAGTTCCGCGACGCCACGATCGGTAAGACCACTGCGACGCTGGTGACCATCACCATCGTGCTGACGGTGTTCTCCATCTTCGGCTTCGGCTACTACCGACGCGCCTGGTTCCGCGAGCTCCTGCGTTGGGCTTCGCTCGCGTTCCTCGGTTATGTCACTGCGACCTTCGTCATGGGCGTCTTTCCTGCATACCGATGGGGCACGACCACGTACTTCGTCATGGTGACGCTGATCGCGATTGCGTTCGCGGCGATCGCGATCACCTTCGGACGCGCCAACTTCGTCGACCCGCTCCTGATCGCGCTGGGCGTGATCATCGTGCTCCACACGGTCGACCTCCTCACCGGCGCGCACCTCCAACTGAACACGGTGTTCGGGTACTCGCCGACGGTCGGGATCCGCCTCGCCGGGATCGGGAACAACGCGTCCGCCCAACTCTGCGCGTCGGCACTCCTCTTCGCGGTGCTGATCGCGACGCGCGCACCACGCCGGGGTCCCGCCATCGGATACGCGGTGCTGATCGTGACGTTCCTGGTCGTCGCCGCGCCGATGTTCGGTCAGGACTTCGGGGGCGGCCTGAGTCTCGGACCCACGATCGCGCTGTGGTGGCTGTTGCAGTCGGGTCGCCGCATCCGCCTGCGGGCGATGCTCATCATGATCGGCGTCCTCGTGGGCGCGGGCCTCGTCGCCGGGTTCGCGGATCTCGCGCGTCCGGCCGATGAACGCACCCACGTCGGCCGCCTCTTCGAGAAGATCGGTTCCGACGGGTTCGGCAGCTTCTTCACGGTCGTCGGTCGGAAGGCCGGGCTGATGTTCAACACGTTCTCCAACACCGCACTGCTGTTCCTCGTCCTCAGTGTGGTGATCGCGCTGCTCGTCTCGTGGCGGCGCAGCGATCTCCTGGCGCGCGGCTTCCGGCGGGTCCCGACGCTGCAACGCGGGCTCATCTGTTTCGGGTTGCTCGTGACCCTGGCGACCGTTCTCAACGACTCCGGACTCCAGGTCACCGCGATGATGGCGGCCACCCTGCTCCCCGTCCTGATCGTCCTCGCGGTCGGAACGGACGGGGCGAGGGAGCGCGCGACGGTCGCGGACGCCGACGCGCCTACGCCGGTGCGTGCACCAATCGGCGCGCGTTCTCGCGCATGATCTGACGGATCTCGGCGTCGGTGAAGCCGTCGAGGTCGTTCACGAACGACGCCGGGTCGGCCAGGCCTTCGGCGTGGGGGTAGTCGGACCCGAACACGATGCGCTCGGCACCGATGCTGTCGCGGAGTGCGTGCAGATCGTCCTCGTAGTACGGCGACACCCACACGTGGTCCCGGAGCTGTTGCACCGGGTCTCCACCGACGTATGCGGTGGGCGCCTGCGCGTAGGACTTCTTCATCTTGCGGACGAGGGTCGGGACCCACTCACTGCCGGATTCGATCGTGGCCACACGGATCCGATGGTGCCGCGCGAACACGCCGTGACAGATGAGCGCGGCGATGGTGTCGTAGATCGGACGGTCGGCCGCCGTGATGGTGGTGAAGGGATTGTGGCGGAAGGCCTCCATCTCCGAACTCTCACCCCACTCGACGCCGTACCGGTGATAGCCGCTCTCCCCCGAGTGGTACGCGACGAGGATGTTCTCCTCGGCGAGCCGGGACCACACGCGGTCGTACACCGCGTCGCCCGGTGAGCGGGAGCCCGATGGCGCGAGCACCGGGCCCGCGCGCATCACCACCACCCGTGCGCCGTGCTCGATCGCCCACTCGACCTCGGCCTCGGCCCGCACCGGGTCGAGCAACGTGAGGTAGGGCGCCGCGTAGATCCGCTGCTCGTAGTCGAAGCTCCAGTCGTCGAGCAGCCACTGGTTGAACGCGTGGAACGCCGTGTGCGCGGCTT
>JBBQXR010000099.1:0-9914 GCA_038209455.1 Acidimicrobiia bacterium | reverse complement strand
TCATCGACCGGATGATCGCGCTCGTCGAGGGGTCGGAGCGGCAGAAGACCCCGAACGAGATCGCGTTGAACATCCTGCTCTCGGGGCTGACGATCATCTTCCTGCTCGCGACCGTGAGTCTCCAACCGTTCGCGATCTACGCCAACGCCGAACAGTCGGTGGTGGTGCTGGTGGCGCTGCTGGTGTGTCTGATCCCGACCACCATCGGCGGGCTGCTCTCGGCCATCGGTATCGCGGGCATGGACCGGTTGGTGCGGCGCAACGTGCTCGCCATGAGTGGTCGTGCGGTCGAGGCGGCCGGCGACGTGAACACCCTGTTGCTCGACAAGACCGGAACCATCACCTACGGCGCCCGCCAGGCGGCGGAGTTCCGCCCCGCGCCCGGCGTGGAGGTGACCGCGCTCGCGGAAGCCGCGCTGCTCTCGAGCCTCGCCGACGAGACCCCGGAAGGTCGCTCGATCCTCGAGCTCGCGAAGAACGACTACGGCCTGGCCCCGCGGGAGGTGCCGGGTGCCGACCTGGTCGCGTTCACCGCGCAGACCCGGATGAGTGGGCTCGACTACGACGGCCACAGCATCCGCAAGGGAGCCGCCGACTCCGTCCGCCGGTGGGTCGAGGAATACGGCGGCACGGTGCCGGTCGAGCTGATGGACGAGGTCGACGCGATCTCCGGGCTCGGCGGTACCCCGCTCGTGGTCGCGAGCAAGAACGGCGCGGCCGCCCAGGCGCTCGGTGTCATCTACCTCAAGGACACCGTGAAGCCCGGCATGAAGGAACGCTTCGACGAACTCCGCAAAATGGGGATCCGGACCGTCATGGTGACCGGTGACAACCCCATCACCGCCGGCGTCATCGCCCAGGAGGCCGGCGTCGACGACTTCATCGCCGAGGCCACTCCCGAAGAGAAGATGGCCTATATCAAGGCCGAGCAGGCCGGGAGTCGCCTGGTGGCGATGACCGGAGACGGGACCAACGACGCGCCTGCGCTCGCCCAGGCCGACGTCGGCGTGGCCATGAACACCGGGACCCAGGCTGCGAAAGAGGCCGGGAACATGGTCGACCTCGACTCGGACCCGACCAAGCTCATCGACATCGTCGAGATCGGGAAGCAGCTCCTCATCACGCGCGGTGCGCTCACCACCTTCTCGATCGCGAACGACGTGGCCAAGTACTTCGCGATCGTCCCGGCAATGTTCCTTGCCGTGTTCCCGAAGCTCGACGCGCTCAACATCATGAACCTGAGCACGCCGCGCTCGGCGATCCTCTCGGCGGTGATCTTCAACGCGCTGATCATCGTGATGCTGATCCCACTCGCGCTGCGGGGTGTGAAGTTCGTCCCGTCCGGAGCGGGTCAGCTGCTCCGCCGCAACATCCTGGTGTACGGACTCGGCGGGATCATTGCGCCGTTCATCGGCATCAAACTCATCGACCTGCTCGTCACCGCATTGGGGGTGAAGTGATGCGACGCCAAATCCTTCCGTCGATCCTCATGATGGTGGTCTTCACCGTTCTGCTCGGGATCGTCTTCCCGCTCGTGATCACCGGCGTCTCGCAGGTGGCGTTCTCCGATCAGGCGAACGGATCGAAGGTCTCGGTCGGCGGGAAGGTCGTCGGCTCGAGCCTGCTGGGCCAGACCTTCACCAAGGCCAAGTACTTCCACGGCCGTCCGAGCGCGGCGGGAGCCGCGGCGAACGGGTCGGACGCAACGGATCCGAACAACGACAAGAAGACGGTCCCCAACGACCCGAAGGACCTCAGCCAGGACATCAGCTCCGGCTCGAACCTGGGGCCGACCAACCCCGATCTGATCGCCGCGGTCAAGGAGCGGGTGACGAGCTATCGCAAGGAGAACGGGTTGGCCGCCGGAGTGAAGGTGCCGGTCGATGCCGTCACCGCATCCGCATCCGGACTCGACCCGCACATCTCGATCGCCAACGCCCGGCTCCAGGCGCGTCGCGTGGCGCGGGTGCGGGGAGTCTCGGTCGCGAAGGTCGATGCATTGATCAATGCGCACACCGATGGTCGTTCGCTCGGGTTCCTGGGCGAGCCCGGTGTGAACGTGCTCGAGTTGAACATCGGTCTCGACCGGCTCGCGTGAGTCCGTAGGCTCAGCGCGATGGCGAGGGGGAAGTTGCGCATCTACCTCGGCGCCGCGCCGGGCGTGGGCAAGACCTTCGCGATGCTCAACGAGGGATGTCGGCGTACGGCCCGCGGCACCGACATCGTGGTGGGCTACGTCGAGACGCACGGGCGGCCCAGCACGATCGGGCAGATCGGCGACCTCGAGATCGTTCCGCGGCATGTGGTTCCCTACAAGGGCACGAGCTTCGAGGAGATGGACGTCGACGCGATCCTGAAGCGCGCGCCGAAGGTCGCACTCGTGGACGAGCTGGCGCACAGCAACATCCCCGGGAGTCGCAACGAGAAGCGCTGGCAGGACGTCGAAGAGTTGCTCGATGCCGGCATCGATGTCATCTCGACGGTGAACATCCAGCACCTCGAGTCGATGAACGACGTGGTCGAGCAGATCACCGGTATCGAACAGCGGGAGACCATCCCGGACGAGGTCGTCCGGCGTGCCGAGCAGATCGAGTTGATCGACCAGACCCCGGAGGCACTCCGGCGCCGGATGGCGCACGGGAACATTTACAAGCACGACAAGGTCGATGCCGCGCTCGCGAACTACTTCCGGGTCGGCAACCTCTCGGCCCTCCGCGAACTCGCGCTGATGTGGACCGCCGACCGGGTCGACGAAGCGCTCGAGGAATACCGCGAGGCCCACGGCATCAAGGGCACCTGGGAGACCCGGGAACGGGTGGTCGTCGCGATCACCGGTGCGCCCGGTGGTGACGACGTGATCCGCCGTGCGGCACGGATGGCGATGCGGACCCGCGCCGAGTTGCTGGGCGTGCACGTGCGGCCCGCCGACGGACTCGCGGGGCCGTCGACCGAACGGCTCGGCGAGCTGCGCACGCTGCTCTCGGAACTCGGCGGGAAGTACCACGAGGTGAGCGGCGGAGATGTCGCCGGCGTCCTGGTGGGCTTCGCCCGGACCGAGAACGCGACCCAACTGGTGATGGGTGCGAGTCAGCAGTCCCGCTGGAACGAGTTCATCCGGGGTTCGGTGATCAACGGGGTGTTGCGGTCGTCCGGGTCGATCGATGTGCACGTCATTTCGACCGACGATGCCGACGAAATCCAGCACGCGGCCTGGCGGCCCACCTCGCGTGGTCACGTCTCCCGCCGTCGGCTCGAGATCGGGTGGGTGCTCGCGGTGTTGGGGCCACCCCTGCTCGCGGCGGCGTTGGCGCTCGTGCGTCAGTCGCTCGGATTGCCGAGTGACCTGCTCCTGTTCCTCGCGCTCGTGGTGGTCGTCGCCGCGATCGGTGGGCTGCTCCCGGCGCTCGTTGCCGCCGTCTCGGGATCGTTGTTTGCCAACTTCTATTTCACGCCTCCGCTCCACACGTTCACGATCGCCGAGGGCGAGAACCTCTTCGCGCTCTTCGTGTTCCTGGCCGTGGCGTCGGTGGTGAGTTGGTTGGTGAGCATCGCCAATCGGCGCACGGCCGACGCCGCCCGCGCTCGCGCCGAGGCCGAGACGCTGGCGGCACTGGGCGGGACCCTCGCGACCAACGAGGATCCGCTGCCGCAGCTGGTGGCTCAGCTTCGGGCCGCGTTCTCGGCCGATGCGGTCGCGGTGTTGCAGGAGAACCCGGATGGATCCTGGGGGGTCGAGGCGGCGGCCGGCGATCCGGTCCCAGCCCGGCCCGACGATGCCGCGTTCGCGGTGCCGACCGGACCGCGCGAGATGCTCGTGGTGACCGGATCGACGCTCACCGACAGCGACCACGATGTGCTGAGGTCGTTCGCCGCGCAGGTCCAGGTGGCGGTCGAACGTCGTCGACTGCACGCGGACGTGGCCGCGGCGGAAGGACTCGCCGAGGCCAACGAACTCCGTACCGCATTACTCGCAGCTGTATCGCACGACCTCCGCACCCCGCTCGCGTCGATCAAAGCGTCGGTGACCAGCCTGCTGCAGCGCGATGTCGCGTGGAGCCCGGATGCGACCAACGAGTTCCTGGAGACGATCGACGAAGAGAGCGACCGGCTCAACGCGTTGGTGGGGAACCTGCTCGACATGAGCCGCTTGCAAACGGGTGCAGTACGCCTCGTCATGCGCGACGTCGGACTCGAGGAGGTGGTCCCACGCGCGCTCGGGGGCCTGCCCGACCGGCCGGCTCAGGTCGTCATGGATCTCCCGGAGACGTTGCCGCGGGTGAAGGCCGATGCGGGTTTGCTCGAGCGCGCGGTCGCCAACATCATCGACAACGCACGGTCGTGGTCGCCGGCGGACGGGACCGTGCGGGTGGAGGCGGGCGTCGTCCACCAGCGGGTCGATCTCCGCGTGATCGACCACGGGCCTGGTATCCCACCCGAACAACGCGAGCTGATCTTCCAGCCGTTTCAGCGCCTCGGCGACAATCCCACGGACGGCACCGGGGTCGGTCTGGGGCTCGCAGTCGCGCGCGGCTTCGTGGAGGCGATGGGCGGTGAACTCACGGTGGAGGACACCCCGGGAGGTGGACTGACGATGGTGTTGAGCATGCCGCTGGGATCGTTGTGACCGAACCACGCGTGCTGGTGGTCGACGACGAGCCGCAGATCCGACGCGCCCTGGGGATCAATCTCCGGGCCCGCGGCTACGAGGTCGATCTCGCCGAGACCGGCGAGGCGGCCCTGGACCTGGCGGCCCGTCACCACCCCGACGTCGTGATCCTCGATCTCGGGCTACCCGGCATCGGTGGGGTCGAGGTGATCCAAGGGCTGCGGGGCTGGAGTCAGGTCCCGATCATCGTGCTCTCGGTCCGGGACGCGGAGTCGGACAAGGTCGCGGCGCTCGACGCCGGCGCGGACGACTTCGTGACCAAGCCGTTCGGGATGGACGAGTTGCTGGCCCGACTCCGGGCCGCGCTCCGGCGTGCCGCGCCCGCCGAGACCGAAGCGGTGGTGGTCACCGACGACTTCGCGATCGACCTCGCTGCGAAGCGAGTCCTGAACTCGGAGGGCGAGGAGATCCGACTCACGCCGACCGAGTGGCAGTTCGTCGAGGTGCTGGTGCGCCATGCCGGCAAGTTGGTCGCGCAGAAGCAGTTGCTCCAGGAAGTCTGGGGACCCGAGTATGGCAAGGAGACCAACTATCTGCGGGTGTTCCTCGCGCAGATTCGTCGCAAGCTCGAGCCCAGTCCGTCCCAGCCGCGGTACTTCATCACCGAGCCGGGCATGGGGTACCGGTTCGAGCAGTGATCAGCCGGCGGACTGTTCCTTCTTGTGCTTCCGGTACTCGAGGAACGGCGGGATCAGCGAGAGCAGGATGATGACACCGATGATCGGCAGCAGGTAGGTGTCGACCTTGTCCTTCGGGATCAGGTCGCCGGCGAAGTAGCCGAGCATGGTCACGCCGCCCGCCCAGAGGAAGGCGCCGGCGACGTTGAAGGTGGTGAAGACCTTGAGGTCCATTTCCGCCATCCCGGCCATCGGCGGGGCCAGGGTACGAACGAATGGGATGAATCGTGCGAGAACGATGGTTTTTGTCCCATGTTTCTCGAAAAAGGTCCGCGATCGCTCGACATACTCGGCCTTGAAGATCTTCGAATCGGGGCGCTGGAACAGGCGGGGTCCGTACCGGCGGCCGAGCCAGTAGCCCACTTGTGCACCGACGATTGCGGCCACGATGGCGCCGCACACGACCGCCACGATGTTCAGACCGAACTTGTTGGTGGCGGCGAAGAGCCCGGCAGTGAACAGCAACGAGTCACCCGGGAAGATCAAGCCGAGGAGGAGCCCCGACTCGGCGAAGATGATCAGGATCAGCCCGATCGTCCCGAAGGATCCCAGCAGCTTGGTGGGGTCGACCGAGTCCATAACTCCCGCGTACATCGGTGCACACTAGAGCGGCCATCCGGACATGGAGTGCCGTTCGGGCGCTACGTTCGCCCAGTCCTCTCGCCCCAAACTCAGAAACGCGTGCCGTGGCCAAGTCGCTGGTGATCGTCGAATCGAAGACCAAAGCCGACACGATCGGCCGCTTCCTGGGCGACGATTTCACCGTGCTCGCCAGCTTCGGGCACGTTCGCGACCTGCCGCGCAAGGGTCTCGGGGTCGACGTCGACGACCACTTCCGACTCGAATACGCCCCGCCCGAGGGCCGGGCCAAGGACGTCGTCTCGAAACTGCGCCAGGCGATGAAGGGCACCGACGAGCTCTATCTCGCCACCGATGAGGATCGGGAGGGTGAGGCCATCGCGTGGCACCTCATCGAGGTCCTCAAACCGAAGACCTCGGTGAAGCGGATGGTGTTCCACGAGATCACCCGCGAAGCGATCGACTCCGCGATCGCCAAGCCACGCGAGCTCGACATGAAGTTGGTGGAGGCGCAGGAAGGTCGGCGCACGCTCGACCGCCTCGTCGGGTACGAGGTCTCGCCGGTGCTGTGGCGCCGGGTCGGCGGCGCTCGTTCCGCCGGTCGGGTGCAGAGCGTTGCGGTGCGGCTGGTGGTGGAGCGTGAGCGCGAGCGCATGGCGTTCAGGACGGCCGAGTTCTGGGACCTCGACGGTCGCTTCGCGGCGCGCGGCACCGAGTTTGGTGCCCGGCTGGTGGAGCTCGACGGTCGGAAGGTGGCCAACGGTCGCGACTTCGATCCGGCGACCGGCGCCCTTGCCCCCGACGCCGCGGTCGCGCATCTGCTCGAGTCCGACGCCCAAGCGCTCGCGAGTCGGCTCACCGATTCGCAGTTCAACGTGCGCAACGTCGACGCCAAGGATTTCACCGAACGGCCGAAGCCGCCGTTCAAGACCACGACGATGCAGCAGGAGGCAGGGAACAAGCTCCGCTTCAGCGCCGGGCGCACGATGTCGGTCGCGCAGGGGCTCTACGAGCGCGGTTACATCACCTATATGCGGACCGACTCCATCAGCCTGTCGAACCAGGCGGTGGACGCGGCCCGTTCGCAGATCGTCGAACGCTTCGGTCAGGCGTACCTGCCGCCCGCGCCGCGTTCCTATGCGAACACGACGAAGAACGCACAGGAAGCGCACGAAGCGATCCGGCCGGCCGGGGCGCGGTTCCGCACCCCCGAGGATGTGCGCGGCGAACTCTCACGCGACGAGCAGCAGCTCTACGAGCTGATCTGGATGCGGACGGTCGCGAGCCAGATGACCGACGCACGCGGTCGTCGGGTCACGATCCGACTCGGTGCGACCTCGAGCAGTGGTGAGGACGCCGTCTTCCGGGCCTCGGGGAAGTCGTACGAGTTTCTGGGCTTCCGGATGGCCTACGTCGACGTCAGCGACGACCCCGCGGCCGCGGACGAGGACGAGGCCGTGCTCCCGGCGATGGGGGAGGGCGAAGGGGTCGAGTGCCGTGCCCTCGATGCCAACGGCCACACGACCCAACCGCCGGCCCGGTACACGGAGGCCACGCTGGTCAAGGTGTTGGAGGACTCCGGCATCGGCCGCCCGTCCACCTACGCGTCGATCATCAACACGATCACGAGCGAGCGCGGGTACGTGTGGAAGAAGGGCAACGCACTGGTGCCGTCGTGGACCGCGTTCGCCAAGACGCAGCTGCTCGAGCGTTACTTCGCGCACCTCGTGGACTACAGCTTCACCGCCACGATGGAAGAGGCGCTCGATGCCGTCGCGCGGGGAGAAGGCGAAGCCGAGAAGTGGCTCCACTCCTTCTACTTCGGGAACGGCACCGCCGGGCTCCGGCAACTGGTCTCGGAGGAGAACCTCACCCAGATCGACATGGCCGAGGTCAACAAGATCTGGATCGGTGCCGACGACGCGGGTGGCGAGTACGTCGTGCGGGTCTGGAACACCGGCGAGTCGCTCCACCACGGTGACGAGAAGTGTCCGCTCCCCGCCGACCTCCCGCCCGACGAACTCACGGTGGAACGGTGTGAGGACCTGATCGCAAAAGGCTCGGGCGGCCCGCGCGAACTCGGCGTGGACCCGACGTCGGGGCAGATGGTGCTCGCGTTGACGGGTCGGTTCGGTCCGTTCGTGCAGCTCGGGGTGCTCGAAGAGGGATCGAAGGCGAAGCCACCGCGCGCCTCGCTGTTCAAGAGCATGGACCCCGACACGGTCGATCTCGAGACGGCGCTCAAACTGTTGTCGCTCCCGCGCGCCGTGGGTGCCGACGCCGAGGGCAACGAGATCACCGCGCAGAACGGTCGGTACGGGCCGTACCTCAAGAAGGGCACCGACAGCCGGAGCCTCGAGACCGAGGACCAGATCTTCACGTGCACGCTGGAGCAGGCCGAAGTGATCTTCGCCCAGCCCAAGCGCGGGCGAGGCCAACAGGCGAAGCCGCCGCTCGCAGAACTCGGTGAGAGCCCTGACACCGGCAAGCCGATCCGGGTGCTCGACGGACGCTTCGGACCGTACGTGACCGACGGCGCCACCAACGCCACGATCCGGCGCGGGCTGGATCCCGAGACGCTCACGTTCGAGGACGCGCTCGACCTCCTTCGTGAACGCGCGGCCAAGGGCCCGTCCACCAAAGCGAAGAAGACGGCCAAGAAGACGACGAAGAAGGCCGCGAAGCCGGCGAAGAAGAAGGCGGCGAAGAAGAAGGCGGCGAAGAAGAGTGCGAAGTCGGCCGCCGTCGGAACCACCCGCGTCGTGAAGAAGGGAACGAGCGCGGTGGCGAAGAAGGCCGCGGCCAAGAAGGCCGCCGCGGTCGACGCGCTCGGTGGCAGTGACCCCTTCTGAGGACCCGTCGGGCTTTCCGGGTCGCCGACCCGGCGCCGACCCCGCACCGTTCATCCCGGGCGCCGGCGAGGAGACACCCGTCCCGCCCGAGTCGTTCCGGCTCTTCGGCTCGAAGCCATTCTTGCGACTGTGGATCGCGCAGGTGTTCTCGAGCCTGGGTGACTGGGTCGGGTTCGTCGCGATTCTCGGGATCACCAAGACGCTCACAAGCGGGAACGCGAGTTACGCGATAGCGATCAGCCTCGTCATGGTGGCGAGGATGCTCCCCGGATTCTTTCTCGCCACCCTCGGCGGCGTGATCGTCGACCGGTTCGACCGGCGGAAGGTCATGGTGCTGTGCGACCTGGGTCGCGCCGCCCTCATCTGCACCCTGCCGTTCGTCGGGAGTTTGTGGCAGCTCGTCGTGGTGTCGTTCTTCATCGAGATCATGACGTTGTTGTGGGGTCCTGCGAAGGACGCATCGGTGCCGCATTTCGTTCCCGAGGACAAGCTCGCGTCGGCCAACACGTTGTCGCTCGTCGCGTCATACGGCACCCTCCCGTTGGGTGCGGCGATCGCGGCCGCGCTGGCGGTGGTCGCAACGTGGCTCGGTGGATTCGATGCCTTGAAGTCGCTCAAGGTCGACCGCGACGTCGTGGCGTTGTGGTTCGACGCGCTGACCTACGTGATCTCCGCGCTGATCGTGTTCCGGCTGCCGATCCCAAAGCCGACGCGTCACGAGGGTCAGAAGGTCGACCTCGCTTCCAGCATGAGGGAGATCAAGGACGGCGTGGCCTATATGCGGTCGGCGCCGTTCAGCCGGGCGGTGATCCTCGGTCTGGGCGGGGCGATCATCGGCGCAGGAGCCATCGTGCCGCTGGGCATCGTGTTCGCCACCGAAGTGCTCGGTTCGAGCGCGCAGTACGGCGTGATGCTGCTGGCACTCGGCATCGGTGCCGCGCTGGGGTTGTTCGGCATCCTCGCGTTCCAGAAACGGTTGCCGCGCCCGCTGGTGTTCCAGTGGGCGCTCATCGGCAGCGGCGGCTTCCTGATCGGTGCGGTGTCATTCAATGTCGCAGGGATCACGGCGTTGCTCATCGCGGCGTTCGGTGCGTGTGCCGCGAGCGCGTACGTCACCGGATTCACGATGATCCAGGAGAC
>JBBQXR010000098.1:0-9932 GCA_038209455.1 Acidimicrobiia bacterium | reverse complement strand
AAGTCGGCCGGGTACGGCGTCAAGGACATCCACACCGTGGTCGTGACCCACTCGCACCCGGACCACTTCGGTGCGGCGGGGCGGATCAAGAAGGAAGCCGGCGCGCAGTTGATCGCGCACAAGGCATTCACCACCTGGTCGCTCCAGAAGGGTGGTGCCACGCTCAGCACGGTCGAGGCCGAGCGGTTGGAGCAGCAGGCGATCGACGAGGCCGCGCACTACCACGGCCCGTCACTCGACGAACTGCCTGCGCTGGCCGACGACGACCACGCCGCACTCGACGACATCACCGAGGAAGCCCAGCGCCTCTCCGTTCCCTGGGGTGGGACCACGCCGTGGGGTGGGAGCAAGCACCCACAGCCGCCGCTCTCGCGCAAGCTGATGCTCCGCGCGATGCGCCTGCTCTTCGCGCCGCCCGACCCCACCCGCCGGGTGCGTCACGGTTCGCCGATCAAGCTCGCCGGGCGCGACTGGCTGGCGCTGCACACGCCCGGGCACACCTTGGACCACCTGTGCCTGTACGACCCCGAGAACGGTGTGTTGCTGTCGGGCGACCATGTCCTGCCCACCATCACTCCGCACATCGCGGGCTCCGGCCAAGGCGACGCGTTGAGTTCCTACCTCGCGACCCTCGATCTCGTGGGTGCACTCGACGACGTGAAACTCGGTCTCCCGGCACACGGGCATCCGTTCGCCGATGTGCCCGGTCGGGTCGAGGCGATCAAGGAGCACCACTTCGAACGGATGGAGAAGTTGCGGACCGCGTCCTTGGCCATCGGGCCCGCGAACGTCGTGGCGCTGTCCCACGAACTCTTCCCGGAGAAGCACTGGGGCGTGATGGCGGAGAGCGAGACCTTCGCGCATCTCGAACACTTGCGGCAGTCGGGCGACGCCGAACGGTGGGACGACGACGGCGCGTTCGTGTATCGAGTCGCGGCGGCGTCCTGAACCGAGCGGCGCTACCGTGCAGCGATGCCTGACGACCTCACCAACGAAGCGACGGCGCTGCTCCAGGACCTGATCCGCAACGCCTGCGTCAACGACGGCACGGTCGCATCCGGCGAGGAAGTTCGCAGCTCGGACCGGCTCACCGACTTCCTCGAAGGCTGCGGTGCCGACATCGAGCATTACGAGCCCCAGCCGGGCCGACGCAGCGTGCTCGCCAAGATCGAAGGGTCGGATCCGACCGCCCCGACCCTGATGTTGATGGGTCACACCGATGTCGTCCCGGTGAACCCCGACGGTTGGACGCGTGATCCGTTCGGCGCCGAACTCGACGACGGCATGATCTGGGGTCGGGGCGCGGTCGACATGCTGAACCTCACCTCGACCATGGCAGTTGCGTTCGCGCACCTGGCGAAGTCGGGCTTCCGTCCGCGCGGCACCCTGCTGTTCCTCGGCGTTGCCGACGAGGAAGCGCTCGGCACCTGGGGCGCCAAGTACCTCGTCGAACACGAACTCGACGCGATGCGCTCCGATTACGTGATCACCGAGAGCGGCGGGTACCAGGTCCCCACCGCGAACGGCATCCGGCTGCCCATCATGGTGGAAGAGAAGGGTACGTTCTGGTCGAACATCACCGTGCACGGAACGCCGAGTCACGCGTCGCAGGCCTACAAGACCGACAACGCGCTGGTGACCGCGGCCGAGGTGGTGAAGCGCATCGCCGAGTACCGGCCCGAGGCGCAGATCGGCGACACGTGGCGCAACTACGTGGCGGCCCTCGGGTTCCCGGCGGAGCTCACCGATCCCGACCAGATCGACGCGTACATCGCGGAACTCCCACTCGCACTCGGTCGTATCGCGCATTCGTGCACGCACACGACCATGGCACCGACCATCGCGCACGGTGGCACCAAGACCAACATCATCCCGGACCGCGTCGACCTCCAGGTCGACGTCCGGACCATGCCGGGTCAGTCCGGGCAAGCGGCGCGCGACATGCTGCTCGACGCAATCGGCGACCTCGCCGACCGGGTGGAGATCACGTCGAACGACGATCCGGCCACCGCGTCGCCCACCGATACGCCGCTCTGGGATTCGTTGGCGCGGGTGACGGCGCGCCTGTGCGAGGGCTCGGCGCTCGTCCCCACGATCATGACCGGCGGCACCGACAACCGGTTCTTCCGAAGGGCCGGTTCGATCGGATACGGCTTCGGATTGTTCAGCCGTCGTATCGGCTTCGAGGACTACGCCCGGATGTTCCACGGGCACGACGAACGCGTCGACCAGGAGAGCCTCGATCTGTCCACGCAGTTGTGGCTCGCACTCGCCGAGGACATCCTCGCCTGAGCGGGCCCCGACGCGCCCGGGCATGAGGGCGTTCGGTCAGGGACCCTGGTCGCGCAGGTACTCCTCGAACGCCTCCGCGATGGAGTCGCCGTCGGGGACCTCGTCGGGATCGACGTGTTCGTCCTCATGCTGTTCCGCCAGACCTTCGACGTACGTTCGCAGGTCGTCGTCAGCGGCGACCGCGGAGTCGACCCGGGCCCGCCACGCGGCGGCCGCGACCGACAACTCGCGGAGGTCGATGTCGATGCCGACCGCGCGCGAGAGCCCGTCGAGGAGCGCGGTGATGGCGGCGGGATTCGGCGGAGCGGCCACGTAGTGCGGCACTGGGACCCACATCGATGCGGCGTCGAAACCGGCCTGGCGGCACGTGTCGTGCAGGACGCCGACGATGCCGGTCGGCCCCTCGTAGCGGGAGCGGGTCAGGCCGACCCGATCCATCACGGCGGGGTCGGTGGCGCTCCCCGAGATGCGGGGCGTATGCGTGTGAGGGGTGTCTGCGAGCAGCGCGCCGAACGTGACCACCGTGCGTGCGCCGACTGCGGTGGCGGCATCCATGATCGACTCGCAGAACCCCCGCCAGTCGTAGTTCGGTTCGGGACCGGTCACCACGACGATGTCGGGTTGGCCGTCCGGGGTCGCGGCGGCCCGCAGGGAGTACTGGGGCCAACGCAGGTCGCGGGTGACCCCGTCGATCAGGGTCACCACCGGACGCTGGGCCTGGAAGTCAACGTGCACCTGCTCGTCGATGGTGGCGAACTCGGTGGCCAGGTACCGGCCGGCGAGCCAGTCGGCGGCGTCGGTTGCGGAATCGGCCGCATCGTTCCAGCCGGTGAACGCGGCGATGACCACGGGATCGTGGAGCACGGGTTCGTGGTCCCATCGCAGTGAGGTCATCCGACGATGGTACGTGCCCCGGTGCTCAGCCGTTCACCTGCAGGTTCTTCGGACTGGCGGGGTAGCCGTTCCCGGCGACGATGGCTTCGGACCATGGTGCCAGGAGCGCAACCAGTTCGTCGGCTCGGCTCCCGAGGCGGTCCATGACGGCACGAGTGGCTTCGTCGGTGGTGCGTTCGATGTGCTCTCGCAGTGCATTGCCGTCGGCGGTGAGCGCACCATCGGCGATCAGGCCACGCGCTTCGAGCCGTCGGTACGCTGCGTCCACGTCGTCCTCGCCCCAGCCGCGGGTGAACACGTAGGTCCGGGGTGGGATCCGCCACGAGAGTTCGGTCATCACCGTGATCTCGGTCGAGTCGACATGCGGGATCCACGCCGCGATGTGCCCGTCGCCCCGGTGCTCACGCACGAGGTCGGCCGCGCGCCACAGCGCACCAAAGGTGGAGGTCGGGCGGTCGAGGATCGAGAGCCCGGCGTACAACGCACGACCGGACGGGTCCACGCCGTCGGTCATCGCGTCCAGGATCTCGGTCGCGCGCCGGACATCGTCCTCGTTCGCCGTCGCGCCGATGAGCCGTTCGAGTTGCGCGGTTGCGCCGGCCTCCCGCGCCGCGAGCAACTCGTCGGGGCCGGTCTTGGCCCAGCCGGAGGTGACGGCCCGCTCGACGGCCTGCGGCTTGAACGCAGCGAACGCAGCCGCGATCACGCTCCACGGTGCCCGGCCCAGACAGGCGCCGCGGGAGCAGAAGTACCCCTCGAAGTAGTTGAGCCCGAGCGCCTCGTACCTCTCGTGGGCTTCCGGTGCGAAGTAGACGCTCGCCGCGATCGGCTCGGTGACGTTCCGGAGCGTGCGGGCGAGCCGATGGAAGTCGTCGTCGGCCATCGGCGCAGGGTACGGATCAGAGCGAGGCGAGCGCCAGACCGGCGGCGGCGAGGCCGATACCACCCACCACGCTGACCGTCACGGAGAGGAGGCGTGCACGCGGTGCGAGCTTCGTCGTCTCGACCGCGAACGTGGAGAAGGTGGTGAACGCGCCGAGGAATCCGATGCCGGCGACGGTCGCGAGGTCCGGGTCGAAGCCGTGGAACTCGCGGATCCCGGCGAGGAAGCCGAGGAACAACGCACCGAGCAGGTTCACCACCGTGGTGCCCCATGGGAACCGATGACCGGTGCGTCGGCTGATCGCAGCCTCGAGGAGGTACCGGCAGGGCGCACCGAGGGCGCCCGCACCGGCGATGGCGAGCACGATCACATCTCGTCCTCGGTCACCATGGTCGGTGAAGCGCCGGCGGCGAGTTCACCGATGCGTGCGGCGACGATTCCGACGAGGACCGACGCCACCACGTAGACGCCGGCGACGGCCGCGTGATGGCGACGCACGAGTTGGGTGGTCTCGAGCGCAAAGGTCGAGAAGGTGGTGTAGCCGCCGAGGAAGCCGACGCCGAGGAGCGGGCGCCAGACGCGGTCGGACGGATGCGTCCGCGCGAGCACGCCGAGCAGCAGACCGAGGACGAACGCGCCGGTGACGTTGATGGTGAACGTCGTGGTCGGGAACGTGCCGGCGGCGACCGGAGCCAACCGGCCCAGTCCGTATCGCGCGAGCGTTCCGGCGGCGCCACCGACGCCGACCAGCGCGACCGTCCGGAGGTCGGTGCGGGCTTCGGTCACGGACGACCGCTAGCCGCGGAGTGCGACGATCTCGGACCGGTTCGCCTGGTCGAGCGCGTTGTCGACGAGGCCCGACACCATCGCGCCCATGGACTCGAACCCGTCACCGACGGTCTTGCCCATCTGGTAGCGGGCGTTGATCCCCTCGACGATGATCGCCAGCTTGTAGGACGCGAGGATCACGTACCAGTCGAGTTGGTCGACCGAGCGGCCACTGACCTCGGCGTAGCGGGCCACGACTTCGTCGCGGCTCGCGAACCCCGCCTGGTGCTCGATGGCGGCACCCGTCGCGATGACCTGCGCATCGGCCTGGCCCCAGTACAGGAGGAAGAGGCCCAGGTCGGTGAGCGGATCGCCGAGCGTGGACATTTCCCAGTCGAGGACGGCGACGATGCGACCCGGGTCATCGGTCGCCATCATCGTGTTGTCGAGGCGATAGTCGCCGTGGACGATGGCCGGCGGGCCCGACTCGGGCAGCGCATTGCGGAGCCGGCGAGCGAGTTCGTCGACGGCCGGCAACTCCCGGGTCTTCGAGCGTTCCCACTGCTCGCCCCAGCGGCGGACCTGGCGTTCGAGGAAACCGTCGGGTCGGCCGAACTCTCCGAGGCCGACCGATCGGTAGTCGACCGCGTGGATGGCAGCGAGCACGTCGACCAGCGTCTCGGAGGTACGTCGCGCATCGTCCGCGCTCAGCCGGGCGAGCGCAGCGCCGTCGCGGTAGATGACTCCGTCGACCAACTCCATCACGTAGAACGGCGCGTCGTTCACCGCATCGTCCTCGCAGATTGCGAGCGTGCGGGGAACCGGAACATCGGTGGGGGCCAGCGCCGACATCACGCGGTACTCGCGGGCCATGTCGTGCGCGGTGGGGAGGACATGGCCGAGTGGCGGCCGTCGCAACACCCAGGTGCTCGTCCCGTCGGTCACCGAATAAGTGAGGTTCGAGCGCCCGCCCGCAATGAGCGTGGCCTGCAAGGGTGCCCCGGACGCGCCGGGGACGTGATCGATGAAGAAGGGTAGGAGTCGATCGAGGTCGACGCCGTCAGGTGGAGATGTCATCCGCGTGCTCCCATAGAGCCGCGGAGATTAGTCAGGCGACCTTGGGGGTGCGGGGCGCGACCGGCGTGCCGTTGCCCTTGGGGTAACGGGCGACCCGTCCGACCGGCATGTCGACGCGGAAGCCGGCAGCGGCACGGTCCTCCTCGGACTCGCCACCCCAGAAGCCGTACTCACGGTGCTCACGCGCCCAGTCGCGGCACGCGATGTTGACCTCGCACTCTGAGCACACGGCACGGGCCTTGCCCTCGCGTACCGCCCGGGCCTCGGGGCGCTCGCCGGCGGGAGCGAAGAACAGCTCGGTCCGCCCTTCGCAGAGCGCGTCGGCGGTCCAGGAGAGCGGTCCGGTGAAGATCAGCGTGGAGAGGCTTTCGGCAGCCATGGTTCCTTCTCGTCGTTGCGGGGTCGTCGTGCGGGCTGATGGGTGCGGGGCGGCAATCCGAGCGGACGCGCCCCGAACACCTTGCGTTTTGGAGTGGAGATGAAAGTCGGGGAGCCGGCGGGGGGTCCCGGCTCCCCGAGGTGTCCTCAGACATCGAACACCCTGCGGCAGTGATCTGTCCAACGGGTAGTATTGATGGATCCGATCGTCAGATCAGATACGTCAATGGATACCGAAGTTTTTCGACCGCCAGTTGGACAGGAAAATTTGATGGAGCTACGGCACCTCGACACGCTGGTCGCGATCGACGAAGCGGGCACGTTCACCGCCGCGGCCGACGCACTCCGGACAGTTCAGTCCAACGTGTCCGAACAGGTCCGCCAGCTCGAGAGCGAACTCGGTGTCACGCTGCTTGCGCGCGGTCGGGGCGGCGCCACCCCCACGGAGTCGGGGCGGGTGGTGCTCGAACGGGCGCGGCGCATCCGACGCGAGCTCCAACTCCTGCACGAGGAGCTGGCCGCGCTCCGGGGCCTCCAAGTGGGCGACGCGACGTTCGGCGTGGTCGGGACTGCGAGCCGATGGCTCGTCCCACAGCTCGTGGCCCACCTCCGCGAGTCCGCACCGGGAATCCGGCTGCTCGTCCACGAGGGCGCGTCCGAACGACTCCTCGGTGAGGTGATCGCGCAGGACCTCGCGCTCGCCGTGGTGACCGCGCCCGCGCCCGATCCGCGGATCGTCTTCGAACACCTGGCCGACGAGCCGATGGTCGGCCTCGCGCCGATCGACACCGATCTGCCCGACGGTCCGCTCAAGGTCACCGAACTCGCTCGGATGCGGCTCGTGCTCCCGCCCGAGGTGAATCCACTGCGCCGCGAGATCGAACAGGCGGCGGCGAAGCTCGGGGTCCAGCTCGACGTGCCGGTCGAGGTGGAAGGCATCCGGCTGATCGCCGACCTCGTCGCGGCGGGCGCGGGGATCGCGGTACTGCCCGAGACCGCGGTGCCGCCGAACCTCGATGGACTCCGGACCTTCGAGATCGCCGATCTCCCACCGCGTCAGCTCGGTCTGGCCACGCTCAAGGGCGCGCCGCTGTCGCTCGCCGATCGCGCCGTGCGCGACGCGGTGCTCGAGATCGTCGGCTGGACCCGCCGCACCTGACAACTTGCGTCAGAAACCGACGCCTCACGTGGGTTTTTGACGCAAGTTGGTCAGGGGGGCGCGATCGAGAGCGGTGCGCCGCTCAGGTCGATGGTGGCGCCGGTCGCGCCGGTCGCCTCGAGGCGAAGGACCCCCGGGCGGTCGGCATCGACGACGCGGATGGAGCCACCGCCGGGCCACGCAATGTCGGTGGCGGCGTCAGTGTCGGTGACGACCCGGCCGTCGAGCAGGTCCACGAAGAACCGGCGCGCCTCGGGTCGGTCGGGGCTCCCCACGACGACGCGGTCGAGTGTGATGCGGTCGTCCGCGCGCGTCGCGCGCTGGGGCCACCACACGGGTGTGCCCTCCGGAGCACCCGTGCGCTCGGCGTCGGCGATCACCCGGGTGAAGTCGTCGGCGCGGTGGTCGGTCTGCGCGAGCTGCACGACGGTGCCGTGCGCGTCACGCGGTTGGAGGAACGCTTCGCGCCACTGTGGGTTGTCGAGGCTCACACCGACCGGGTGCACGCCGAACTCCGCGCACCGGTCGAGCGCCGTGGGCAGGTCGGGGACCTTGAACGTCATGTGGTGCACCCCGACGCCGTGGCGATCGACGAAGCGAGCGAGGAAGTCGTTCACCTCGGGCTCCCACACGACGAGCAACTCGACCGTCATTCCGGTGGTCGCACTGCCGAGCCGTGCCTGCACCCAACGGAAGCCGTAGCCATCGCCACCGTGGACGACGATCGCGCCGAGCCGGCCGACGACGAGGTCGAGGGTGGCTGTGATGTCGGTGGTGGCGATCGCGACGTGGTCGAAGTCGGTGGTCGCCGTCACGCGGGGACCGGTGTCCGCGGCCGCCCGGCCCGGGTGATGATGCGGGCGCTCACGTAGCCGATGCCGAGGATGACGAAGCCACCCACTGCGTCGAGGAAGTAGTGGTTCGCGGTCACGACGATGACGGTCACCGTCATCGCGGGGTAGAGGGCCGCGAGGATCTTGGCGCCGGTCGACTTCAGGCGCGGCACCAGCACGCAGGCACACCACAGGGCCCAGCAACAGTGGACGCTCGGCATGGCCGCGAACTGGTTGGAGATCTTCTTCATGGCTCCCGAGTTGAAGCTCCAGAAGGTGGGGTACTTGTCGAGTGTGTCGACGAATCCGAAGTGGTGGGGCAGCAGGCGCGGCGGCATGAGCGGCCAGAAACGGAAGCCGATGAGCGCCAGCGCGGTGGCGATGGCGAGGGTGTTGCGCCAGCGCGGGTAGTCGTCGGGGAACTTGCGGTACAGGAAGATCGCGACCCCGATCGTCACGACGAAATGCAGTGAGCCGTAGAAGTAGTTGGCGCCGACGACGAGCGGTTCGATCTTGACCGCCCACCGGTTGATCGCCTCCTCGTGGTAGATGCCGAGGGTGCGTTGGAAGCGGATCAGCTGCAATGCGTGCTGGCGGGCGCGTTCGGGATGCGCGGCGTCGGCGTTCCGCACCGCGGAGTACACGAAGTAATAGGTGAGGACCGCCACGATCTCGAGCCACCAGTAGATGACCGCGCCGCCGTTCAGTTCCTGACGGCCCGGGAGTCGCCGGCGGCGGGGTGCCTCCGGTGCGTCGGCTTCGGTCGCGGTCGTCATGGTGGGTGTACTCACGGTGCCGAGGCCGCCGACGTGGTGACGTCATCGGCAATCCGGTTGCCGACGGCGAAGGCCGGCGCGCCGAGCAGGCTCACGAGGAGCATGGTCGCGTACCAGGCGAGGCCGAGGCCGACGGCGTGCCCGGTCGAAACGCCGAGCGGGTGGAGCAGCAGCACCAGCATCCCTTCACGGATTCCGAGACCCGACAACGAGATTGGTACCACCTGGGCCATCGCGACGACGGGAATGAAGGCCACCAGCGCGCCGAATGACACGCCGCTGCCGAGCGTGAGGTCGAGGAAGCCGACCGTCGCGATCACCGAGACCTGGTACAGAAACGCCGTGCCGAGGACGCCGAGGACCTGGCGCCGGTCCTTGCGCAACGCGGCGATCCCGACATGGACCGCGCCGAGGAAGCGGACCCAGCTCTCCCGGCCCTCGAACCGACCCGCGGCCTTCGGGTGACCGGCGAGGAACAGGATCGTGCCGAGCGCCGCCAACGCAATCCCCGACACGAGGAGCGCGACCCATGCGTGGGAGGACTCGATCAACGTCGGCTCGATCAGGAAGCCGAGCGCGCACAGGAGCGGGAGGGCGAGGAAGCCGGTGAGTCGCTCCAACGCGACGGCGGCGAACGCGGTTTCGGTGGAGCCGATGTTCTTCGCGCTGCGCGTGACCCGGAGCACGTCGCCGCCGATCGTGGAGGGCAACACGTTTCCCACGAACTGGCCCGCGAAGTAGTGCGTGGTGAGCGTGCGGAGCCGGACACGGACACCGAAGGCCTCGATCACCCGCTGCCAGCGCCAGGCGGAGAGCACCAGCCCGACCGCGGCCATGAGCAGGCCGGCGCCGAACCACGCGAAGGTCGAAAA
>JBBQXR010000097.1:0-9939 GCA_038209455.1 Acidimicrobiia bacterium | reverse complement strand
ACCATCACCAGAGGTTGACATAACTCTTGACCTCCAGTGGAGGTCCAGAGTTCGGGCCCCGCCTGGGCCAACCGTAGGGAGATTCGCAACGATGTTGGGTGCACCGCAGAACTATCTCGCCGTGATCAAAGTCGTCGGCGTCGGTGGCGGCGGCGGAAACGCAGTGAATCGCATGATCGACGCCGGACTGAAGGGCGTCGAGTTCATCGCGGTCAACACCGACGCGCAGGCGCTCCTCATGAGCGACGCGGACGTGAAGCTCGATCTCGGTCGGGAACTCACCCGCGGCCTCGGCGCCGGATCCGATCCCGAGGTCGGTCGCCAGGCCGCCGAGGACCACAAGCACGAGATCGAAGAAGTGCTGCGCGGCGCCGACATGGTGTTCATCACCGCCGGCAAGGGCGGTGGCACCGGGACCGGTGGCGCGCCGATCATCGCCGAGGTGGCGAAGTCGATCGGGGCGCTCACGATCGGTGTGGTCACCCGACCGTTCAGCTTCGAGGGTCGCCGGCGTTCGGTGCAGGCCGAGCAGGGCATCCAGACCCTGAAGGAAAAAGTCGACACGCTCATCATCATCCCGAACGACCGGCTGCTCCAGGTCAGCGACGACAAGACCTCGATGCTCAACGCGTTCAAGATGGCCGACGAAGTCCTGCTCCAGGGCGTGCAGGGCATCACCGACCTCATCACGACCCCCGGCCTCATCAACACCGACTTCGCCGACGTCAAGATGATCATGACCAACGCCGGCTCCGCCCTCATGGGGATCGGCTACTCGTCCGGTGACGGGCGGGCGGTGGCGGCGGCCCGGTCCGCGATCTCGAGCCCGCTGCTCGAGGCGAGCATCGAAGGCGCACGCGGCATCCTGCTCAACATCTCGGGTCCGTCCGATCTCGGATTGTTCGAGGTCAACGAGGCCGCCGAGATCATCAGCGAGGCGGCCCACCCGGACGCGAACATCATCTTCGGTGCCGTGATCGACGACGCCCTCGGCGACGAGGTGCGCATCACCGTGATCGCCGCGGGGTTCGACCGCTTCGAGGGCGAGCGTCGCGAGAACACGCTCGGCCTGCGGGACGAAGAGCGCGCGCTCGGAGGCGACGACGACGAGGATCTCGAACTCGGTGACGACGACTTCGACGTTCCTGATTTCCTGCGCTGAACCGCCGCACCGCGTGCATCGCTGCGGCCACCCGTGATCATCCGGCGTGAACTCGGCGGGACCACCGCGTGTTTCACCGACCGCCACGGGGGCATCTCGGCGGCCCCCTTCTCCACGCTGAACCTGGCTCGGCACGTGGGCGACGATCCCGCGGCGGTGCGCGCCAACCAGCACATCGTGGCCGCGGGACTCGACCGCCCCGACGCTTCGTGGGTGATGCCCCACCACGTGCACGGCACGACCGTGCTCGCGGTGACGGACGCGTCCCGCGACGGGGAAGCGGCCGACGGCGTTGCGACCCAGCGCGCGGGACTGCTCCTCGCCGCCCTCGGCGCCGACTGCGCGCCCATCGCCATCGCCAACGACACCGCGTGTGCCGCGATCCACGCCGGCTGGCGCGGCGCCGTGGGTGGGGTGGTCGCGTCCGGCGTGGCGGTGGTGCGAGCCATCGGAACGGGTCCGGTCCGCGCGGTCGTCGGTCCGTGCGTCTGTGTTGCGCACTACGAGTTCGGTGCCGACCTGCTCGAACAACTCGCCGCCGAATGCGGTCCCGAGGTCGCCGGCCGCACCGAGACCGGCGGTCCCGCATTCGACCTGCGCGCCACCCTGCTCGCCCAGTTCGTCCGGGTCGGCGTCGAGGACGTCGAGGTACTCGACGTGTGCACCGTCGAATCGCCCGACCACTACTCGTATCGACGCGACGGACTCACCGGCCGCCACGGCGTCGTGGTGGTGAAGCGTTGACGGGCGTGGCCGAGCGGGTCGCGATCGTCCGCGAGCAGATCGAGGCCGCGGCGCAGCGCGCCGGGCGCGACCCCGCGTCGGTGCGCCTGGTGGCCGCCACCAAGACCCGATCGGTCGCCGCCATCGCCGCCGTGGTCGAGGCCGGGGTGCGCGACCTCGGTGAGAACCGGGCGCAGGAACTCGTGGCCAAGGCCCCCGAACTCGCACCGCTCGAACCCGTGTGGCACTTCATCGGCCGACTCCAGCGCAACAAGGTGAACCAACTCGCGCCGTGGGTTCAGTGCTGGCAGAGCGTGGACCGGGTCGAACTCGGTGACGCCATCGGCCGCCGGGCGCCGGGTGCCCGCGTGCTGGTGGAGGTGAACGTCGCCGCCGAACCACAGAAGGGCGGTTGTGCCGTCGGCGAGGTCGCCTCGCTCGTCGACCACCTGCGCCACGCCGGACTACTGGTGGAGGGACTGATGACCGTCGCTCCTGCCGGGGTCGATCCCCGGCCCAGTTTCGCCACGCTGCGGGACCTGGCATCGCGCTCGGAGGTCGCAGCGTTGTCGATGGGGATGAGCGGGGATTTCGAGGCCGCCATCGGTGAAGGGGCCACGATCGTGCGTATCGGGACCGCCCTCTTCGGCCCGCGGGCGACATTCCCCCAATTTCCGCATGGGGAGCGGTAACGTGACAGTCCGTCCGGAGGGAGAGGCGATGCCGGGTATGTGGCAAAAAACGATGGTGTACCTCGGTCTCAAAGACGACGACGAGGGCTACGAGTACGACTACGACGAGTTGGACCTGGCGGAGGAAGAGTTCGCCGACGCGCAGCCCGTTGCGAGCGTCGAGCGTCCGGTGGCCAAGGTCGAGCGTCCGAGCCGACCGGTCCGCCGGGAGCCGGCGTCACCGGCAGTGCGGGTTCAGCCGCGTGTGCGTGCGGTTCCGGTCGACGACGCCGAACCGGCTGCGGTTCCGACCATCCGGCCGATGCCCGCATCGGCGGCGCGGGTGCACGTCGTGGAGCCTCAGGGCTTCAACGACGCCCAGGAAGTGGGGGACCGGCTCAAGAGTGACCAGCCGGTGATCATCAACCTCCAGGGCCTGAGCAAAGATCTCCAACGGCGCCTGATCGACTTCTCGAGTGGGCTGACCTACGCCATCGGCGGTTCGATGTCCCGGGTGGCCGACCAGGTGTTCCTGCTCACGCCGAGCAACGTGGAGGTCTCCCAAGAGGAGAAGGACCGCCTCCAGGCGCGCGGCCTCTTCGGCGTCTAGCCCGCCACCCACCGGTGCAGATCGTTTGCGCGCTCATCACGACGTACCTGATCATCCTCTTCGCGCGCGCCATCATCTCGTGGATCCCGCCGGCGCCGGGGATGCTCGCCACCATCAGTCGGGTGCTGTACGACGTCACCGAACCGGTACTGGCACCGCTCCGCCGGATCATTCCCCCGGCCGGGGTCATCGACCTGTCGTTCCTGGTCCTGATCATCGGCCTGACGATCCTGCGCGGCGCAGTTTGTTCGTGAAGTGATCTGTCCGATTCGCGCGAGAGTCTCGATCCCAGGAAGGTTCGGTCGCTACCATGCATTCCATGGATGTAACTCCTCGTGAACTCCGTGACATCGACATTCGTGAACGCCTCGGCGGTTACAACAAGGACGATGTCGACGACCTGCTCGAACGCGCGGCGGCGCACATCGAGGCGCTCGACGGCCAGCTGAGGTCGGCGCAGAGCCAGGCCGAGGCGGGTGCGGCCGACGCGAGCAAGACGCGTGAGACCGAAGACATGCTCCACCGCACACTCCTGTTGGCCCAACGTGCCGCGGACGAAGCCGTGGCCGAAGCCCAGACCAAGGCCCGCCAGATCCTCGACGACGCCGACAGCAAGTCGCGGGCGATGGTGAGCGAGGCCGAGACGAACGCTCGTCGGCAGGCCGACACCGAGCGCCGCCGGCTCGAGGGTGAAGTCCTGGAGCTCGGGGCCAAGCGTGACGCGCTCGTGGCCGACGTCGACGCCTTGGAACGCTTCGAGTCCGACTACCGCGCCCGCCTGCGGCGCGCCGTCGAGGCCGACCTCGAGATGCTCTCGAGCAAGGGATCCGTCGCGCCGTCGCCCCGGCCGACCACCCACGACGTCGAGATGCCGACCGCGAGCGCCAACGCGACCACCGAGGTACACGTGCCAGCCGCAGCTCCGGCTCCGGCGCCGCTTCCTCCCGTCGCGCCGCTGCCGCCTCGGGTCGCGGAACCAACACCGTCGCCGATTGCGTCGAGCCCGCCGCCGGTCGCGGCCGCGCCGAGCTTCGGTGCGACGCCACCGCCGGCCGCCGCTCCTGCACCGGAGCCCGCGGCGGCGAACCCGCCGTGGGAGGAGTCGGTCGCCCCGCCGGTCGCCCGCCCGCCGCTCTTCGACGCCGAACCCGAGCCCGAACACCTCGACGACGACGCGTTCTTCGCGAGTTTGCGCGAAGCCGTGACCGACGAGACGCCGCTCGGCCCACGCGACAGTGCGCCGAACGACGACGTCTTCGACCAGGACGACCAGCGCGGCGGACTGTTCCGGCGGCGCGGCCGCTGATCGCGGGCTAGGCGAGCGTCAGACTCGCCCGGAGGGCGTGTCCGTCGATCGTCGCATCGATCCCGTCGGTGCCGACGGTGCCGGTCGAGAAGCGGACGGCGAGGACCTCACCGGCGATCCACTCGCCGTACTCGGTCACTGCCTCGAGCAGCACTCCCTGGGCCTCGATCACGAGTTCGATCCGGTCGGCGATCGCGAAACCGGCTGATTTCCGGGCGTCGTTGATCACCCGCACGACCTCCCGGGCCCGCCCTTCCCGGCGGAGTTCCTCGGTGAGGGCGGTGTCGATCGCCACGGCGAGGGAGCCGACCTGTGCCAGTGCCAGCTCCTCGTGGGACGCGGCCCGGATCTGGAGTTCATCCGCCGTGAGGTCGACGACCGTGCCGTCGACGTCGAGGGAGAACACGCCGCCGGTGTCGAGCGCGCGCTGGACCGCACTGCCGTCGACGGTCGCGAGGAGTTCCTTGACCCGCGGGAGCAAGGGCCCGACCTTGGGTCCGAGCGCACGGAAGTTGGGGAGCACGGTGTAGTCGAGCAGGCCGTCGAGCGTGGTCACCGTCTCGATCGACTTCACGTTGAGCGCATCGGCGATCTCGGCCGAGACCGTCGGCCCGAGGCCCGCACCGTCCGGGATGAGCGCGATGGCGCGGGGGAGCGGCTGGCGCACCTTGAGCTTCGATTCGGCGCGCGCCGCGAGGCCCAGCGAGACCAACTCACGTGCGAGTCGCATCTCGGTCTCGAGTTCGGGATGGATCGCGCGGGCGTCGGGCTCGGGCCAATCGGTGAGGTGAACGGAGCGATCGGTGCCGGCCAGGTTTTGGTACAGCGCGTCGGCGGTGAACGGGGTGACGGGCGCGAGCATCTGGGTGACGATGGTCAGGCACTCGTGGAGCACCGCGTGCGCGGCGGCATCGGACGCTTTCCAGAAGCGCGGCCGGCTGCGGCGGACGTACCAGTTGGAGAGGTCATCGACGAACTCGTCGATCGCCTGCGTCGCACGCAACGCGTCGAAGTCCTCGAACGCGGTGGTCGCGGTCTGCAGGGTGGAGTGGAGCCGCGAGCGGATCCAGCGGTCCATCACGTGCTCGCTCGGCGAGGCGTTCGCCGAGTCGGCACCGGCGGTCGGCTCCCACCCGTCGAGGTTGGCGTAGGTGACGAAGAAGACGTAGGTGTTCCAGAGGGTGACCAGGAAACGGTTCGTCGTCTCGTCGATGTTCTCGAGGTAGACGCGCTTCGGTGTCCACGGCGAACTCGCGTAGGCGAAGTTCCAGCGCAGCGCGTCGGCACCGCGCGTCGTGAGTACCGACCACGGGTCGACCACGTTGCCTTTGCTCTTCGACATCTTCTGGCCGTCCTGGTCGAGCAGGAGGGCCAGACACACGACGTCGCGGTAGGGCGCGGCACCGAAGACGAGGGTGTTGACCGCGAGCAGCGAATAGAACCAACCACGGGTCTGGTCGATCGCCTCGCAGATGAAGTCGGCCGGGAAGCGGCGTTCGAAGATCTCGCGGTTCTCGAACGGATAGTGCCACTGCGCCGCCGGCATGGCGCCGGAGTCGAACCACGCGTCGAGCACGGGCTCCACGCGGACGGCCCGCTCACCACAGTGTTCGCACGCGATCTCGATGTCGTCGACGAACGGACGGTGCAGGTCGAGATCGGCCAGGTCCTTCCCGGCCCGGGCGGCCAGGTCCTCGACCGAACCGACGCAGGTGTCGTGCCCACAGTCGGTGCAGCGCCACACCGGGATCGGCGTGCCCCAGAAACGGTCACGTGACAGCGCCCAGTCGACGTTGTTGGCGAGCCAGTCGCCGAACCGGCCGTGGCGGATGTGCTCGGGATGCCAGCCGATCTCCTCGTTCTCGGCGAGCAGCGTGTCCTTCAACTGCGAGGTGCGCGCGAACCAGGTGGGCTTGGCCCAGTAGATGAGTGGCGTGCCGCAGCGCCAGCAGTGCGGATAGGAGTGCTCGTAGGGCATGACCTGAACGAGGCGACCACCGGCGCGTAGCTCGTCGATCAGAGTGGCGTCCGCGTCCTTCACGAACCGGCCGGCAACGAGCGGCACCGACTCGTCGAATCGCGCCTGCGCGTTGACGGGATTGAGCATCGGGAGCCCGGCGGCCTCGCCCACTTCGCGGTCGATCTCGCCGAAGGCAGGCGCGAGATGCACGATGCCCGAGCCGTCGTCGACGGTGACGAAATCGGCAGCCACCACGCGCCAGCCGTCACCCTCGGCCGGCAGCCAGTCGAAGGGCCGCTCGTAGCGCAGGTCGACCAGGTCGGCCGCGCCGAGTTCGGCGACGATGGTGGCCTGCTCGCCGAAGAGCGCCTCGACACGATTCGCGGCCAGGACGAGGTCTCGGCCCTCGCCGACCCGGATCCGCACGTACGGGACGTCGGGGCCGACTGCGGCACCGACGTTGCTCACGAGCGTCCACGGCGTGGTGGTCCACACGAGCAGGTCGAAGTCGGCGTCGATCACCGGGAACCGGACGTACACGGAGTCTTCGGTGACGTCCTGGTACGCCCCGGGCTGGCCGAGTTCGTGGCTCGACAGGGCAGTCCCGCACCGACCGCAGTACGGCACGACCTTCGAGCCCTCGTAGATCAGGCCCTTGTCCCACATCTCGTGGAACTGCCACCACACGCTCTCGATGAACGGGTTGCTCATCGTGGTGTACGCATCGGAGAGGTCGAGCCACATGCCGATGCGGCTGGTCATGGAGGACCAGTCCTCCACGTACCGCTGGACCGATTCACGACACCGGCGGTTGAACGCCTCGATCCCGTAGTCCTCGATCTGGGGCTTGCCGGAGAAGCCGAGTTCCTTCTCGACCTCGACCTCGACCGGGAGCCCGTGGCAGTCCCATCCGGCCTTCCGGGCCACGTACTTGCCCCGCATCGTGTGGAACCGGGGGTAGATGTCCTTGAACAGGCGGGCCCACACGTGGTGGATCCCGGGGCGCCCGTTGGCGGTCGGTGGGCCCTCGTAGAACACCCATTCCGGGGCATCGGCGCGCCGACGGAGCGATTCCGCGAAGACGTCGTGTTCGCGCCATTGTGCGAGGACACGCTCCTCGAGCGCGACGAGATCGAGGCGAGGATCCACGGGGTCGAACGGCACCGGCCCACCCTATTCGGCACCCCCGCCGTCTCCCGGCGTCGTTGCCATCTGCACTACCATCCGCCGCTTCCCGTTGCCACCCAGAGGATCTCCGATGGCCAAGGCCACCGGCCGCAAGGCCCCCAGCACTTCCAGAGCATCAGCGCCCAAGAAGGTCGCGGCCGTGAAGAAGGCCGCGCCGGCCAAGAAGGCGGTACCGGCGAAGGCGGCCCCGACGAAGAAGGCCGCAGCCAAGAAGGCCGCACCGGTGAAGGCCGCGAAGAAGGCGGCGCCGGTGAAGGTTGCGGCCAAGAAGGCTGCACCCGCCAAGGCGGCGGCGAGGAAGGCGGTACCGGCGAAGAAGGCTGCACCGGCGAAGAAGGCCGCGCCCACGAAGGCGGCGGCCAAGAAAGCTGCGCCGGCGAAGGCGGTACCGGCTCCGGCCAAGACCGTGAAGGCGGCGGCTCCGGCCAAGGCGGCGGCGAAGCCGGTGAAGAAGGCACCCGAGCCGAAGGCGCCGAAGCTGCCTCCCGGCAAGGTCTGCTCGCTGTCCGGCCTCTTCGTGCCCAAGCAGTCGCCCAACATCACGCCGAAGACTCTCGAGAAACTGCGAGAACTCCTGATCGAGGAACGCGAGCACCACGTGCGCCAGGCCGCCGAACTCCAGGCCGACGCCGATTTGCTCGTGAACGACCGTGAGCAGGGTGACACCCAGTTCGACGAGGAATCCGGCGAGGGTGACACCATCAGCGTCGAGCGCGAGCGCGACCTGATGCTCTCCGCGACTGCAGGCCTCGCGGTCGACGAGATCGATCTGGCTCTCGAGCGCATGAAGAACGGGACCTACGGGCTCTGCACTCCGGCCGGGCGGCGCATCCCTGTCGCCCGCCTCGAAGCCATTCCATGGGCCGACACGTGCGTTGATTGCAAGCAGCGTGTCGAGCGCCGCCGATAGCCCGGAGCCATCCGACGCCGAACCGGCCGCGCCGGCCAGGGTTCGTACTGTCCCGCTCTGGGTGGCGGGAGTCATCGTGGCGACGGTCGTGCTCCTGGACCAGGTCTCGAAGTCCTGGATGGTGGCGAACCATTCGTCGTCACCGATCTCGATCGTGGGTCATGACGTCGAGTTCCACGTCGTGCGCAACTCCGGCGGCGCGTTCAGCACGTTCACGAACGCCACGGTCGTCCTCGCGGTCCTGGCGATCGGTCTCAGCATCTGGCTGGTGCGTACCCTCCGGCGTTCCACCGACCCACTGACCGTCGTGAGTCTCTCGTTGGTGCTCGGTGGCGCCCTCGGGAACCTGTCCGACCGGGTGTTCCGTTCGCCCGGGGTGCTTTCCGGGCACGTCGTCGATTTCGTCAGGGTGGGTCGGTTCCCGTCGTTCAACATCGCCGATTCGGCCGTCACGTGCGGTGCGGCACTGCTGATCATCGCCAGCTTCCGCCGGAACCCGGAACCGTCGGAGTCGACCGATGGCTGATCCCGTCGTGGTCCCCGAGACCCTCAGCGGCGAGCGCGTGGACCGCGCGGTGGCGCTGCTCACCGGGTGGTCGCGATCCGCGGTGCGGGAGATGGTCGAGCGCGGTGACGTCCTGGTCGACGGTGTGGCGGTGCCGCGCAGTGCCCGACTCCAGACCGGCTCGACGCTGGTCTGGAACGGTGAACCGTTGGTCGCGCCGCTTCCGCACGCCGAACCGGATGTCGAGTTCGCGGTCGTCTACGAGGATGACGACATCGTCGTCGTCGACAAGCCGGCCGGCCTCGTGGTCCATCCCGGCGCCGGGCACCCCGATGGCACCCTCGTCAGCGGACTTCTCGCGCGGTACGACATCGCCGGAATCGGTGACCCCGCGCGGCCGGGCATCGTCCATCGTCTCGATCGCGACACGAGCGGCCTGCTCATCGTGGCGCGTTCAGCGCGCGCCTACGAGGTCCTGGCGCCGGCGATGGCGGACCATTCGGTCGCCCGTCACTACGTCGCGGTAGTGACCGGGGTACCGACGGCATCGCGGGGCACCGTCGATGCGCCCATCGGTCGATCGCCCCGGTCGCCGACCCGCATGGCGGTGGTGACCGGCGGCCGGGAGGCCCGCACCCACTACGAGGTGGTCGAGGCCTTCGACGACGCGGCCCGCTTGGCGGTCGAACTCGAGACCGGTCGGACGCATCAGATCCGCGTGCACCTTGCGGCCATCGGCCATCCGGTGCTCGGCGACGCGGTCTACGGCCGGCCCGACGAACGTATCGGCCGGCCGTTCCTGCACGCAGCGGCGCTCGCGTTCACGCACCCGGTGACGGGCGCGCCGATGGAGTTCTCGTCGCCATTGCCTGACGACCTCCGGCTCGCGCTCGCGGCACTCGCC
>JBBQXR010000096.1:0-9949 GCA_038209455.1 Acidimicrobiia bacterium | reverse complement strand
CACGTGGCGTTCCTCAACCAGTACACCGACATCGTCGACCTCGCCCGGTTGGGTCGGGCGACGAACCTCGTCACCACGGTGCACGACGTCGTGCCCCACCGCTCCCGCTTGCCCCGCCCGGTCCAACACCAGATCCTGGCTCGCCTCTACGCGGTCTGCGGGACGATCGTCGTCCACCACGCGGACGTCGGTACCGAACTCACGACGCGTTTCGACGTCGACCCGGCGTCGGTGCACGTGGTGCCGCACTGGGTGTCGCCGTTCCGCGCCGTCGACGACCGCCGCACCCTGTCCGAAACCCACACCGTGCTGTGCTTCGGGACCCTGCGCGAGAACAAAGGGATCGAGGTTCTCCTCGACGCCGTCGGTCGACTCCCGGCCGACGCAGGAATCCGGGTCCACATCGCCGGCCGCGGCGACGCGGCGCTCGAACGGGCGGTCGCCGCCGCCGCCGAGCGCTCCCCGGTGCTCACCGCCGAGATCGAGTGGATCACGCCGGAGCGCAAGGCCGAACTGTTCCGCGCGGCCGACGTCGCCGTGCTCCCGTACACCGCCTTCGCGTCTCAGAGCGGCGTGCTCCACGACGCGTTCGGCAACCACCTCCCGGCCGTCGTCACCGATGTCGGCGCGCTCCGATCGTCGATCGAGGATTCTGGCGCCGGGTGGGTGGTCCCGCCGGGCTCGGCCGACGCACTCGCCGCCGCGCTCCTCGAGGCGTTCCGCGACCCCGCGGAATGGCAGCGGCGAGCCGACGCGGCGCGTGAGGTCGCGATCGACCAGGCGCCGGCGCGGGTCGGCGCGGCGCTGCGTGCCGTCTACGAAGGGGTGGCGGCCGACGGCGCTTGACCGTCTGCGGCCTCGATGGCGAGCAGGTCGACGCCGGTGAGTTCGGTGAGGTGCGCGAGGTCGGGGGCGTAGTCCCGCAACAGCTGGATCCGAGTTCCCGGTTCCATCGTGGGCGGCCGCCCACGATTCCAGGCGTTGAGGTGCGCGCGCGTCGTCTTCATGAGCGGGACGTCGTGACGTGCGAGCCGGCGGATCACCCGTCGTTCGAGGTGTTGCAGTGGGATCGACCGGATCCCTTTGCTGGATCCGTGCCGGGGCAGTTCGCCGAACGGTGCGGGCGTGACGCCGAGGAAGGTCTCGATGCCGCCGAGGACGCCCGCCGGATAGCGCAGGAGTTCGTACATCGTGGTGAAGTGGAACCGGTCGCGCGGGAACTGCGCGAGGTACCGGTCGACCTGCTCACCGAACAACCCGGAACGGAAGTACATGAAGTTCCAGAAGTAATGGGGACACCGACGCGCGAACTGCGGACTCGTGAACCGCCGGTCTTCGGCGGCCAAAGCTCGTTCGAAGGTCCGGTGGAACTCGTAGCCGTTCTCCAGCATGTACGAGTACATGGCCACGGCCCGGTCGGCCGGATTGCGGAACATCACGACGAACCGAGCATCCGGGAAGAAGGCCCGCAACGTCTGAGCCGCGTCCGGATGTGAGAGGTAGGCATGGCTGGCTTCGCCGACGGCCGCGAACTCGGACGCGCCCTCGAACAACTTGGCGTATTTGATCGGGGTGCGGGTCACCTGGAACGGCTCGGAGAAGAACGTCGGCTCTTTCGGCGTCGACAGGAAGATCTCCGGATGCTCGCGAAGCACCGCGGCCAGGGTGGTGGTGCCAGCTCGCCCGGCGCCGAGGATGAAGAAGTTCGGCAGCTTGATGGTGCTCACCGGTCGCTCCCCACGAGGCGACCGGCCCGGCGTGCCACGCGTGCGCCCGCCACCTTGGCCGCCTGCAGCGCCGCGGCGGCCCTGTCGGGGACCGGAATGGCGAAGTCGTGTGCGATCGCCTCAGTCAGCGGGAGACGTGCACCGGTGCCGGCGAGCGCGCCCGACGAGTTCTCGCCGGTCCCGATCTCCCAGATCGCGGCCGGGAACGGAAATGGCGTGAGCGGCGCGCCGAGCGATTTGAAGAACGCGACGATCGGGCGGTGGCGGCCCATCGTGTTGCTCACGACGCCGCGCCCGATGCGTGCGAACACCTCGTCGCGTTCCACGTCGGGATCGATGTCGGGCGGGACCGCGAGCAGATCGGCACGCATCACGTGGGTGGAGCCGTTGCGAAGATGGAATCCCTCGGTCATGAGCCGTACCGACCGGGATCCGCGTTGGTGGAGGTAGCCCGACTCCGCGTACCAGCCCGGGTGGCGGGGGTCGGACGCGGCGAGCGTCGCGATGTCCCGGTGGATGAAGTCGTCGGAGTCCACGAACATGAGATGCGTCGGGGTGTGGCGCATCACCGCGGACGCGCCCACGCCGAGCTTCGCCCCCTTGTCGGCCTCGATGCCCTCGTCGCTCGGCCGCCCGAGGGTCGTTGCGGGCGCGAAGCCGACGCGGACCACTTCGACGCGCGGGTCGTGGGGGAGCGCGCAGTCAGGCGGGTCGTTCGCGACGATGACCACGCGGAGGTCGGGATCGCGCTGGTGCAGGATCGACGCCAGGGTGTCGAGCATCATCAGCGACCGCTTGCGGTACGACAGGCAGACGTCCGGGTGCGGGAGCGACGTGACGAAACCGATCACGGCGCGGCCGGCAGACCCTTGGCCGCGATGAAGCGGTCGCGCATCTCGGTCGACCAGTTGTCGCGCTGACGCTCGAGGCGGGGCGCGATCGAGGACGGGAGCGGGACGCCGAGATGCTCACCGAGGGCTGCGAGCACCGTGGCCTGGTCCGCGGCGAGGTCCTCGTAGTGCACGACGAAGGGCGGGGTTCCGACGCGCCGGAAGTATCGGTCCCAGCCGGTGTCGACCCGGGTCAGCCAGCGCAGCGCCCGTGCGATCTCGTCGGCGTCGAACTCCGGGTCCGGGCGCCGGGCCGTGGGATCACCGTCGGGGCGGACCCACTGGTTGGTGTTCCGGGCCCGGTACAGCGAGACCGCCTGCCCGATGGTGTCGCGGCGCTTCACCCAGACGTAGCGCAGGTCGTCGAAGTCGTGGGCGAGGCTGCGAACCGCGCGGAGTCCCGAGCCCATGCGGGCATGGGCCATCGCATTGCTCCGGGCGCCGCGGACGAACGACACGCCCTGGTTCCAGTGCAGCTTGAGTCCGAACGCACCGTTGGGTGACGAACGCTCGGCGAGCAGCCACGCGAGGTACTGCGCCCGAGACCCACCGGCGGCGGCGTACAGGGCGCGGAACTCCTGCTTGCGGATGTCGAGGAACTCCTCCGGTTGCCCGTGTGATCCCGACTGGGTCAGGAGGTCGCACAGCAACGTGGAGCCCGACCGCTGGGTGGAACAGATCCAGTACCGGAGCGGCGCAGTCGCGGTCCGCGATGCGCTCGCGGCTTCGTTCACGGGTCCCCCAGGCGTTCAGATGAACAAACAACGATAGCGGACCGATCCGTTGAGCTGACCGAGCCGATTGCCCGCCACCCAGACCCAGGCCGCCCGTCGTTCGGGGGTCCGGAGGTCGGGAACGTGGGCCACGAGCCACGCCCAGGAACGCCACCCGGCCAGCCGGGGCGGCCCCGCCCGCCCGGCCTCCTTGAGTTTGCGCACGAGCATCGGGCGCGACTTCCCGTACCGGAATCCCTGCTGCCAGAGCACGTGAGGGTCGGTGCGGTACCGGTAGTGCACCACGGCGTCGGTCGCGAAGTAGAGGACGATGCCGTCGAACCAGGCGCGCATCGAGATCTCGATGTCCTCGGAGCCGAGGAGCCGCGGGTCCTCGTCGAACCCGCCGATGCGTTCGAACGCGGCGCGCCGCATCCCGATGTTATTGCCGTGGGCGGCGGGGAAGACGTTGGCGAAGGTCGGCGACTTCCATTCGTGGCGCCGGCCGCGGGATGCCGCGAGCGCCGGGGGGTTGAGTTGGTCGAGTTCGAGTGGACCGGTGACGAACTCGTGGTCGCGCAGTGCAGCACCCATCGCTGCGAGCCAGCCCGAGCCGACGATGTCGTCGGCGTCGGTCAGCGCGAAGCTCCGCCCGCGGCTGGCTCCGATCCCGACGTTGCGGGCGTAGTTGCGACCGGGCAACTCGGGCGCGGTCACGAGGCGGAACTCCGGGTGGAGCGCCGCGTGCGCGAGCACGACGGCCGCCGTGTCGTCCGTCGAACAGTTGTCGACCACGAGGATCTCGTAGGTCCCGTCCCAGCTCTGCGCGCTCAGCGCGTCGAGTTGGGACGTGATGACCGCGGCCTCGTTGTGGGCGGGAATGATCACGGAGAGCTCGACGGCGGGCGAGTCGTCGGTCACGTGGGATCCTTTCGGATCGCGGCGGAGGCGGGGGAGGCGTGCACCCGATCCGGTCCCGGGAGAGCCCGGGAGCCCCGGAAAGCGGTGCTGGATCGGCCGCCTACAGTAGCGATCCATGAGTCGCTCCCGAACGTTGGCTGCGATCACCGCGATCCCGACGGCTGCGTGGCGTGCGATCAGCGCGAGCACCCGGCGGGCGCGTGGGATCGATCGTGGGGGTTTCATCGCTCCGTGGGAGTCGAGTGTCGCCGACGACGCCGCGTTGAACCGACCGCTCAACCTCCTCTTCCGGCTTCTGCGCCTGAAGGTGGTCCTGCGCGCCCGCTCGCGGATCCCTGGGATCCGGCTCCGGTCCGGAGTGACCATCGCGATCGTCAACTGGAACTCGATGGATCTGCTGCGCGACGTCCTACGCGCGATCGAGGAGTTCGGCGGGCCGTCGCAGGGCATTCGCGAAGTGCTCGTGATCGACAACGGGTCCAACGACGGCAGCCGGGAGTTCCTCCGCGCGTGCCGGTCCGAGGGCCGAGTGCGCTGCCTGCTCCTACCCCAGAACATCTATCACGGGCCGGCGATGGACCTAGCGTTCCTGATGAGCCGTACCGAGTTCGTCGTCGCCCTCGACGTCGACGCGTTCCCGATCGCGCCGGGGTGGCTCGACACCCTCCTCGAACCGTTGCATCGCGGCCGCACTGTCGCCGGCGCCGAAGCCGCGCGCGGGTACATCCACCCGTGCTGTCTCGCGATGCGCACCGCGCTCTTCGCCGAACGCCGCCACACGTTCACGCCCCACATCGGTACCTGGGATCCCGAGCGGATGGGTATCGACGAGTGGGACACCGGCGAGAGCATCACCGTGCGCGAGGGCAAGGACCGCGTCGCCCCGTTTCCGCGCACCCGGGTCCGAGGTCCGCTCCAACTCGGGTCGGTGTTCGGCGATTTCGTCTACCACAACGGAGCTTCGACCCGGCTGCGCTCCGACATCAAGATCGACGGCCTCACGCTCGGTGATGCCGAATGCGCCTGGCTCGAGGCCGTAGCCGAGCACCTCGAGGGTCGGGCCCCCGGGTCGTTCCCTGTCGGCGCCGACGCGGTACGGGCCGCCACGGTCACGACACCGGGCGAACCGTCGGTGACGGTGCACGTCGCCACCTTGAACACCGCCCACGTGACCGAACTCTGCATCCGTTCGATGCGCAGGTACGCGGGCCGCCCGTTCGAACTCAAGGTCGGTGATGCCGGATCGACCGACGGTTCCGTCGGTCTCCTCCGAGCGTGGGAGGCGTTGGGGTGGCTCACCCTCGAAGAGGCTGCGGGTGGCCGCACCCACGCCGACTGGATCGACGGCTGGCTGGCGACGTGCACCTCGCGCTTCGCGGTGTTCTCCGACTCCGACGTCGAGTACCGCGAGTCGGGTTGGCTCTCGGACATTGTCACGATGGCGGAGACGACCGGTGCTGCGTTGGTGTGCGGTCGCATGCTCAACCCGAGCGGTGTGTACGTCCATCCCGTCACCGGGGCCACCCGCCGGCTGGCCAACCGGCCGAGTCCGTGGCTGCTGCTGCTCGACCTCGACCAGGTGCGGGGCGTCGTCGACGCGACGTTCCAGTCCCGTGACGTGAAGGACCCCACCTCCAGCACGGTCGGGACGTCGTTCGACGTCGGCGCCACCTACTTCCAGGCGCTCGTCGACGCCGGCCTCACGTGGAAGGAGATGCCCCCGGAATGGCGGAGCAAGTTCCGGCATTTCGGCGGCCTCACGTGGCTCAAGAACGGCGCGCTCGCGAAGAACTCCACGGTGCGGGCCCGGCAAATGGCCAAGCTCGGAATCGTCGAGGCCCAGCTCCGGCGCGCCCGGTTGGGCAGCTGGGGGCTCGCCGATCCCAATGCCGCCGCCGCCGTGCCGGTCGCCGCGAAGTGACCACCGCCGGTTCGCGCCGGTGACCGAGAAGAACGGATCCTGATGTCGGAAGTCTCCCCGCCACCGCCCGGTGCCTTTGGTCCTGCGGCTGCTCGTAACGCGATCGCGAAGCTCGCGACCGACCACCCGACCGTCCATGACGGTGCGCCCGGCGGAGTGTGGGCGGCTGCAGCCGACTGCCTTGAGTTCCTCGCGGCGACGGTGTCGGCCGGGCAACGCACGCTCGAGACCGGATGCGGCGCGACCACGATCGTCTTCGCCGCGCTCGGCACCGACCACACGGCCGTGTTCCTCGACGAGTCCGAGGGTGAGGGTGTGCGCGAGTGGTGTGACGCGCACGGGATCTCCACGGACGGGGTCGCATTCGAGGCCGGGTCGTCGAGTCAGACCCTGCCGCGGCTCGATATCGGCGATCTCGATCTCGTCATGGTCGACGGCTGCCACGGGTTCCCGTTCCCGCAGATCGACTGGTACTACGCGGCCTCGCATCTCGTCACGGGCGGCACGCTCGTCGTCGACGACACCCACCTCGCGGCGCCGTACGAGTTGCGCCGCTACCTCGAGCATGACCCGCGGTGGGAGCGGATCCGCGTCGGTACCCAGTGGGTCGCCTTCCGGCGTCTCGGGTCGGGGTCACTCGACGAGGAATGGATGAGTCAGCAGTTCCACCAACCGCTCGCGCTCCGCGGGCAGGCGGCGCGCCGTAAGGCCCGCGGAATGGTGGGGCGGTTGCGGCACCGCGTCCAGGGCGGCGCAGCGTAGGAACGAGTCGCGACCCCTCAGAGGTAGAGGCGTCGCACGTTCCACGAGCCTCGGAGCGAGCCGACGCGGCCACCCGCGGTCCAGAGCCAACGGGCCTGGCCGGTACGCGTGCGCAGCAACCCGAGGTGGCGTACGAGCCACGCCCAGTTGCGCCACCCTTGGAGCCGCGCCGGTTGCATTCCCGTCGCGGCGCGGAACCGTTCGGCGACCAGCGGACGCCCGGCACCGTAGGCGCGGGCACGCGTGTAGAGCTCCCTCCGGGTCTGGCGGTAGCGGTAATGCACCGCGGCGGTCGGTGCGTACTCGAGCGAAACGCCGGCGAGGTGGAGGCGCATCGCGAGTTCCACGTCCTCGGCCACGGCCAGGGTCTCGTCGAAGCCGCCGAGCGCCAGGAACCGGTCGCGACCGATCCCGAGATTGCACGAACTCGCGAACGGAAAACGGTCGTCGAACCAGACGAGGCCGTCGGTCCCGGTCGTGCCTTTGGCCGTGACCAGCCATGGCGGGTTGAGGCGGTGGAGCTCGACCGGACCACCGACGAACTCGTGGGCGTCGAGCGCGGCGGCCATCGCGGCCACCCAGCCGACCGCGACGATGTCGTCGCCGTCGCAGAACGCGAGGTTGCGGCCGCGCGCGGCGCGACCCCCTCGGTTCCGCGCGTACGCGGCGCCGTGCCGATCGGCCGCCTGGACGAGTCGGACTCGCGGGTCCCGTGCGGTCCACTCCTCGACGATCGCGACGGTGCCGTCGTGGGATCCGTTGTCGACGACCACGATCTCCCAGGTGACCGGTGCGTCCTCCGCGGCGAGGGCCGCCAGCTGCTCGCCGATGGTGGCCGCGGCATCGTGCACGGGAATCACGACCGACAGGTCGAGGGCCGGAGGATCCGGGACGAACGGCGGACGGTCCGCGTCGGCTGCGGGTCGAGTGGAGGGAGTGGAGTCGTTACGGCCGGGGACCATCGCGCGCACCCGACGGCCGATGCGGCGTGAAGAGACGCGGCGGATCCGGCGGGTGCGCATCCGGACATTGACCCGCGTGGCCTCCGCCTGGGCACGACGCGACCGACGGAGTCCGGAACGCGGATAGCCGAGGACGTCGAGCGCCTCGCCTGCGATCTCGTCGAAGACGGCGAGGTCGTGCGGCGAGACATCGACGTGCCAGTCGCGCAGGCCTCGCGTCGGCGGCCGACGGATCCCCTGGATGTGGTGAGTGTGCCGTACGCCGTCGAGCAGTTCCTCGGCGCGCTCGTGATAGCGCAACATCGCGTCGTCGAACGGGAGATCGAGGAACGCGCAGGCAGTCCGGAGCGTGGCGACCGGATCTGCCACGAGGTCCTCGTAGTGGATCTCGAGGTAGCGGTCGGGACCGAGGGTTTGGCCGAACTCGTGCGCCCGCAGGATGCGTATCCTCCAAACTCGGGCCGCGTGAGCGAACTCCGCCGAGCCGAAGTGCATCGTGACCATCGAGGCCGCGACGTCGCGTCCGTCGCGCACGATGTGGAGGAACCGGGCCTTGGGGAATCGCTCGGCGAGCAGTCGCATCTCGGCGAGGTGGCTCGGCGTCTTGTCACCGAAACGCGGTTTGTCGTGCGCCCGCGCGTACGCGGCGTAGAGGCCGGCGATGGCATCGGCCCGGGTCTGGATCCGGGGATCGGTGCGCAGGAACTCGAGGTCTTTGGGCGTGAGTTGCCAGTCGGCGAAGTACTTGTCGTGCTCGAACTCGGTGAGGATCTCGTCGAGGTCGAGCGGGCGCACTTGGTGGCCCAGCAGGCGGACCACCGAGTGGGCCTCGGGCGGCACGGCCAGATCGGGATGCGAGTCGAGCATCGCCCGCAACATCGTGGTGCCTGACCGTTCGTGGCCGAGCACGAAGATGAATGGGTCGTGGGCGCGTCCTGTCACCGGTTCGGGAGGTGCTGGAGGTGGCGGCGAGGGCGATGGCGGCACGGCGGAGGTCCCCATCAGGGCCCGGATTATATAGGCGACCGGCCCCGACCCCTGCCGGTGCCACCGGTCCGGTGTGGGGTCCCGGCTACTTTCTCGCCGACCCGGTCTCGATCCGTCCGAGAGGCACCGACACCACGATGACCAGCCCAACCGCCAATCGCGCGCGTGTGCAGGCGCTGCTGTCGGACGCGAAGTTCCACGGCATGCGCGCCCTCGGTAAGACCGCCTCCCGTGCGAGCCGCTCGGTGCGTGCAGTACGGCCCACCGAGTTGGCCCCGGGCCGGTTCACCGTGCTCACCGTGAACTGGAACACCCTCGACTACCTGCGCACGACGCTCGACGCGGTGGCCCGGTTCTCGCCGCCGGGGACCGAGGTCGTGGTCGCCGACAACGCGTCCACCGACGGTTCGCCGGAGTTCTTGAAGGCGGCCGGCGTGCGGTGGTTCGGACTGCCGGTGAACCTCGGGCACGGACCCGCGATGGACATGGCCACCACGCGCGTGCACACCGAGTACTTCGTCACGCTCGACGTCGACGCCTTCCCGGTGACTGCCGATTGGCTCGAGGTCCTGCGCCGCCACCTCGAGGCGGGTAACGAGGTGGTGGGCGGTCGGCTCTACCGGTCGTTCGCACACCCGAGCATGATGGCGATGCGCACCCGGACCTTTCGAGAGCGCCACCACACGTTCATCCGCTCCGCGTGGCGTACGAGCGACGACTTCGTGCACGGTGAGTCGTGGGACGTCGGCGAGTTGATCACCAGACGCGAGGAACCGAAGGTGGCGCTGATCGAGGCCTCCGAGGTGCGCGGTCCCGGGGTGATCGGCACGGTCTACGGCGGACTCGTGTACCACAACGGTGTTTCCGCGCACGGCAAGGCCGAGAACCGGGAAGAGGGCCGGATCGCCTGGCGGGAAGCCACCGAGCGCTTCCTCGCTTAATCTGACCGGGTGGCCAAGGTCCTGATCGTCGGATTGCCGCGATCGGGGACGAGTTGGGTGGGCAACATCCTCGGCCGGGCGCCACGCACTGCCTACGTGCACGAACCCGACGGCGACCACGACCC
>JBBQXR010000095.1:0-10012 GCA_038209455.1 Acidimicrobiia bacterium | reverse complement strand
TCGCGCGGAGTGCCGTCGTCATGCTGGCCATGTCAACGAGTTGGTGATTGTCTTCCAAGGATCGACGTTGTCGGAGCCCCGGGCGCCGGAGAGGGTCAACGTGACTTGGGTGCCGTTCCGCCAGAACTCATACCGCTCCACGTCGAGGGCGACTCGCTTGCCGGTGACCGGATCCGGCGTGGACCCCGAGCGGTAGCTCACCACTACCGCCGGGCCCCCCGTGCGGGTCACCGATCCGACGTTGCGAAGCTGGAAACTGGAAACCGTGTGGCGCAGCATCGGCACCTCGGTCGCCCGTACACCTGAAATCGTCGGAGCAGCTCCGGTGCTCGAACTCGACGCGACGACGGTGTTGTAGTGATCGGTGAACGTCGTCGTCGCGCCGTCGACCGACTGTGACCAGCCTTCCGGGACCTTGAACGAATAGCCGGCCGCCGTGTACGTGACGAACACCTGCGTGTCGGGAATGTCGCCCGGCGCGACCACCTCCGGTGCATTCGGATCGATCGACTGGCTGCGAGCTTTGCCGTTCGCCGTCGGTGTCGATGATCCGCCGCAGCCAGCGACGATCGCGGCCAAGGACATCGCCACCGAGCTCAGCACCGCAGGTCGCATCGTCGAGCATCTCCTCGTCCGGAATCGTGATGATCGAACCTACGGACCAACCGGATAGCGCTCAGGGTGATGGAGGTGAGCGAAGGGCAAAACCTGAAGCTGGCCCTGCGGCAGGCTCCCGTTCACCCCGTAGCCTCACCGCATGGGTCCGCATGTGCTACTCGTCGAGGACGAACCGACGATCGGACGCTCATTGCAACAGGCGCTCACGATCAATGGGTATGAGGTGACCCTCGCCACGAGCGGTTCGCTCGCTCGGGCTGCCTTCGTCGCGGAAGTCCCCGACCTCGTGCTCCTCGACCTCGGGCTTCCCGACATCGACGGCATCGATCTTTGCCGGGAAATGCGGGCGACTGCGCCGTCGACATCGATCATCGTGCTCACGGCCCGACAGGAGGAGGTCGATATCGTCGTCGGTCTCGACGCAGGCGCCGACGACTACGTCACCAAGCCGTTCCGGCTCGCCGAGCTCCTCGCTCGGGTCCGCGCCCACCTCCGACAGCCGACGGCCCACCCCTCGTCCGAGACCCTCGAGGCCGGCAACCTTCGGATCGATCTCCGCGCGCGCCGCGCATGGGTCGGCCCGCATGAACTCGCGCTTCGTCTCCGTGAATACGACCTACTCGTGCTCCTCGTCGAACAGGCCGGGCGAGCGATCACGCGCGAACAGATCATGGACGAAGTGTGGGATGTGCACTGGACTGGATCGACCAAAACCCTTGACGTCCACGTCGCCTCGCTGCGACGCAAACTCGGCGAGCACGAGGACGCTTCGGTGCCCCAGATTGTTGCGCTCCCCCGCGTCGGATACCGGCTCGACAATCCGTGAGACGTCGCATCACCTGGTCCATCGTCGGAGTCTCGGCGATCGCGTTACTCGTCCTCGGCCTTCCACTCGCACTCGCCGTCGGTCGCCTCTATCACAACGAAGCGGTCCTGCAACTCGAACGAGAAGCGAGCGAGGCTCGACGCGCGATCAACGTCGGTGAGCTCGCGCATCGCGATCCCGTCGAGCTCGCGAACGACGGACCGATCGAGTTCGGGATCTACGACCGCACCGGTCGCCTAATCAGTGGCCGCGGACCGAAGCGGGCCGATCGGCCGGTACGTCGTGCATTGCGCGGAACAGTCCACGATGGGCGACTGAGATCCCGGATCGTCGTCGGTATCCCGATCGACGACCGCGAACATATTGTCGGAGCGCTCAGGGCCAGCAGACCCGACAGTGTCGTCATCGACCGGACGCACCGGGCTTGGATCATCATGGGTCTCGTCGGTGGTTCTGCCCTGGTCATTTCGATACTCCTGTCGCGTCGACAAGCCCGCCGACTCGTCCGGCCGGTGGATGCCCTCGTGGAATCCGCCGAGCGACTGGGATCAGGCGATTTCGCAGTTCGTACCGCGCGGTCAGGGGTTCGGGAACTCGACGAACTCGGTGCGGCAATGGACGCGACTGCGGATCGGCTCGGTTCGCTCCTGGCTCGAGAACGGTCCTTCAGCGCCGATGCATCTCATCAGCTCCGCACGCCCATCGCGGCGCTCCGGGTTGCCGTCGAGACTGCCTTGATCAGCCCCGATGGCGAGCTCCGGCCCACTCTGGAGCGTCTCCTCGAACCCATCGATCGGCTCGAGACCACGGTGGACGATCTGCTCGCACTCGCACGCGACACCCATGGCGATCGGGCGCCCCTCGACATCACCGCGTTGCTCGACGGCGTCAGCGACCACTGGCGTGGCCGCCTTGCCGACCTTGGCCGCCCACTGCGAGTGCGGATCGATCCGCATCTCGACCGACCGCTCGTGTCGGCCTCGGCGCTTCGTCAAATCCTGGATGTACTTCTCGCCAACGCCTTGCAGCACGGGTCCGGAACGGTCACCGTGCACGCTCGGCAGGCGCCGGGCGCAACAGTCATCGCGGTCGGCGACGAAGGGCCCGGCGTCACCGATGACTCGGCGTTCGAGCGCCGCGACGGAGGCGGCCATGGCATCGGACTCGCGCTGGCCCGAACCCTCGCCGAGGCCGAAGGTGGACGGCTCGTCCTCGACGCGCCTGGGCCGCGACCACTCTTCTCGATCGTGCTCCCCGCCAGCGGAATCTGATGTGCCGGTTCGCCTCCGCTACGCGACTTCCTCGCGTCCAGCATCGCGATGACGATGCCGTAGGTATTCGACGCCGATCGGAACAATCGAGAGCACGACGATGACGACGATGACTACATCCAGGTAGTCGGCGATACCAGGGAATCGCTTGCCCAGCGCCCACCCCATGACAAGCAGGCCCGACGCCCAGAGCGTGCCGCCGGCGACGTTGTAGATCGTGAAGTGTCGGTGATTCATGCGGGCTGCTCCGGCGACGACCGGTGCGAACGTGCGGACCACCGGGACGAAACGAGCAATCACGATCGTCTTCGATCCGTGCCGCTCGAAGAAGGCCTCAGCGCGCACAAGGTGTTTGCGCTTGAAGAGCCGCGAATCGGGCCGCTCGAAAATCTTCGGACCGAATCGGTTGCCGATCAGGTAGCCGACCTGGTCGCCCAAGATCGCCGCAATGACACAGCCGACCAGCAGGACCGGCAATCCCGGGAGCAAGGTCGTGGTCGCCGCGAGGAGTCCGGCGGTGAAGAGCAGCGAATCTCCGGGGAGGAAGAAGCCCAGGAGGATTCCCGACTCTGCAAACACCACCGCGAACAGTCCGACGGTCCCCGCGCTGCGGATCAGTTCTGTGGGGTCGATACCGATCGCGGCGATCATCGGTCGGCGTGCTGCACCGTCACGGCGCGACCGGTGATTCGTCGAAGGAGTCGGGAACCGTCAACTGGCGGTCGAGGTGGGTCTTCGTGAGGTAGACGATCACGGCGAGGATCGAACCGAGGAAGATCATGCTCGTCACGGTGGTTCCGAGCCCCAGGCCGCCGTCGGCCGTCGGCTGGGAGAGGTAGTCGCCGATCGACGCGCCGAGGGGCCGGGTCAGGATGTACGCCCCCCAGAATGCCGCAATCGGGTTCAGATGGAAGTACTTCCATGCGAACGTGATCAAGGCGATGACCGCACCGAACATGAGGGCCGACTTCCAATAGCCCAGGTTGAGGTGCTCGGCGATGAGGTCCCCGGCTGCGGTGCCGAGCGCGAAGGTGAAGAGGATGGTCGACCAGTAGAAGCCTTCGCGCTTGGTCGTCACGATCGTGTGGATGGAGAGCGTCCGCTCACTCGCAAACCACACAGCGAAGCTGGCGGCGAGCGCGATCGAAAACACGATGGTGGTGGTGACCAGGCTCACACCGAAGTTGTCGGTCAGGTTGTCGGTGATAAGTGTTCCCACCACGCTCAGGAGCACGACGGCGGTCCAGTAGATGCCGGGCACGTACTGACGGGCGCGGAACTGCCACACCAATACCGCCACGAGCACGGCACCCATGACGTAGGTCGTATTCGTGAGTCCGAGTCCGAGGTTGGTCGCGAGATAGTCGGCCGCGGTTTCGCCAACCGTCGTCGCCATGATCTTGATGATCCAGAAGAAGAGCGTGACCTCTGGGACCTTGTTGAGCATCGTGCGGGTGGCGCTGGGCCGTGATCGAACGGTGGTCATCTACCTAGCTCTCTGGGAAAGGTCGGGCCGGTCTGAGTAATCGGTACCGCCGGGGCGGTGCCATGAGCGAACCGCTTCGGGACTACGGACCGGTGCCCGGGCATCGGCGTGGTGCCGGAGATGCTTGATCGGCAACGGCCGAGCGCGGGAACATTGCGGCACCATACGGACAGTGGGGTGAGCGGCCGGTCAACGGTTGGTGAAGGCAACCCCACTACACGGTGCACCTTCAGCATGTGCACAGCGCCGCCCCGCCGTGACTCAGCCTGCAGTCCGACATCTGCGATCAACAACCGCCGCGAAGTTTTATCTCCTAGGGGTGGAGGCGACGACCCGAAACCGCCATCGTCGAGCCCCGACCTGAGGAGATCGAGCGGAATGCGGAACTGTCTTTCGAATATGCACCGACCGGCACTCCCCGATGACTCCGGATCCCGCCGCGGACGATTGGCTCCGAGAGCCGGGGGAACGTGTTGACCGGTAGCGCCGCGTCGAGACTCACCGAGCGCGGCGCGTTGAGGGTCCCGGCAATCACCGCATCGTTCTGGATCATCAAGGGTCTCTCGACCGCGATGGGCGAATCGACCTCCGGCTTCCTCGTCCATGCGATGGACCCGCCGGTCGCCGTCGTCCTCGGGTTCATCGGATTCGTCGGGGCGTTGGCCCTCCAACTCCGCATGGGTCGCTACGTCGCATGGTCCTACTGGCTGACCGTCGCCATGGTCGGCGTCTTCGGAACGATGGCCGCCGACGTGCTCCACGTCGGCCTCGGAATGCCCTACGCCGCGTCGACACTCCTCTACGCCGTTGCACTCGCCTCGGTATTCATCGTCTGGTATCGGACCGAGCACACATTGTCGATCCACACCATCGACTCAGTCCGTCGCGAGGCGTTCTACTGGAGCGCGGTTGCCGCGACGTTCGCAATGGGGACCGCGCTCGGAGATCTCACCGCATACACATTCCACCTCGGTTTCTTTCCTTCGGCACTGCTCTTCGCAGGGATCATCCTGATCCCTGCACTCGGATTCCGGTTCTTCGGTTGGAACGCAGTGGCATGTTTCTGGTCGGCGTACGTGATCACCAGACCGCTCGGAGCCTCCATCGCGGACGGACTGGCGAAGCCGGCCCACTCGAGCGGACTCGGATACGGGGACGGACCGGTCGCGATCACCCTCGCCCTCCTCATCGTCGGCATGGTCGCCTACGTCGCGCTCGCCAAGTCAGATGTTCAGGCGGTGGCCGCCGGCGACTGACCTCAGCCCGCGATACACCCCACGTGCAGTGTCCCTCTCACGCAACACCTGCAACGACCGGCCCGTTCACCGTCGGGGCGGGGTCTTCGGCGTGGAGTACGAGGACACCACGCGATGCGAGTCCGTGTGCGGAAGCCAGATCCTCGATCGCCGCATCGAGATCATCGAGCGCGCCGACCAGGGCAATATTTCCGAGGTGCTGCGACAGTCGGTCGACGCACTCGGCCTCGCCAGCCGCCGTCGCCACCACGAGGAGCCAAGCGGTCGGGGCCGTAGTGCGCAGACGAGCGAGCCGTCGACGATGAAACACGCACGCGAAACCCGGACCACGTCGGCACATACGTCAGGCCCGTAACCCGCAAGTCGTTCGGACGCGTCGCAGTGCAGTCACGTTGGACGAGATCCGCCGGCCGCGGTGCCAACGGGTCCGACTTGGTGGTGCGAACCTTGCGACGCCGGCGGCTCTCACCCTCAATCCCACGAATGGCGGCTCGACGTTTGGTCGCAGTGGTGTCCCATCGCGCTCCCGGGCGGTTGGCTTCTGTCAGCGCTCTTCGCCCGGCGATTGAGGCAGCTCGCGCTGCCGTTGCGACCGCTCGACGCAGCTCAAGGCATGGACAGTCGCGTCGTGACGGCAAGGTCCTCGACCGGCGAGCACCTCGGTGCAGCCTGGCTGCGGAACATGCGCTCCACCGGACAGGTCGTCTACAGCGGATGGTACGGCGTCGCGTAACTTCCAGGCACCGAGAGAGCCAGCATCAAGGTCGCGTTTCCCCTACCGAACGGCAGCATCACAATCTTTCTCCGCCCAACGGTCAGTGCCGACGGAACACTGCACCTGACGTCGCCGACAGGTCGATTAGGCGACGATGGTGCGTACCTCATCGTTCGCGAAGACGAAGACTGTGTTTCAGTCCGGCGAGTACCCCTGGTTGAACACTTCCGCGTGTACGTCGACGAGGAGGGCACGCTCAGAGCTGACCATGAACTCAACCTCTGGTCCGTCTCGGTGTTGCGACTTCACTACCGAATCGAGCGTCGGGAGGTGCATCCGAAGCTGCCCGAGGGATGACACCCAGCGACACCCAACGGCGCGGCAGTGTCCCCATTCTTGAGCGGACTCGCGACGCGTGACCCTGCTGTCTCCTGGGCAGTCCTCGGAGCAAGCTCGGCGTGCCCACCAGACAGTGATCGACGCCGCGGACGCGACCAGTGCTGATCAGCAAGCCCATCCTCGGTGGCGGCGTTAGCCATCCGGTGCGCCCACTGCACTGAGTTCTCCGGGCAGACTCTCGCCCATGCGTTTCCGGCGAGTGCTCGCGTTGGCGTGCGTATCTACGTTTGCGTTCGTCTCCTGCGAGAGTTCGACGACCCGCGGGGTCACACTCGCGCAACTCCCCGGGCCGCAATCGGTCGTCACCGTCAGGTCGGCGACGACCGGGACGGTCCGATGGACCGCGAGGGTTCCCGGCCGTTGTGGTCGCGTAAACGCGGCCGGTCCCCGGTATCTCGTGATCAACGAGCAGGTTCTCGACCGACGAAGTGGGCGCTTGCTGTGGCGAGGGAAAGGTTCCGCAGTCGTCCGCGGCGCCTCGATGGGCACGGAGGGCGACCCCGCGGGGGTGCCCGACGGCTCGACGCTCATCGTCAAGCGATCGAACGGGGTCCAGGGGGTCGATCCTCGGACCGGACGCGTGCAATGGCAGCACCACTCCGGAGGACCTGACACCTCCTTACTGACCGTGGGGCCAACTGCTGTCGTCGTCATGTACTCACCTCTGCCCGGTGCCGGAACGGTCGCTGCAACGGCTTGGGACCGCGTGACCGGGAGGAAGAAATGGTCCGCCCGAATCCCGAACGGATCGGTTTCGGTCACCCGGCGCACGGTCGTCGTCTGGGGTGACGGCGCACTGCGGGGTTTCGACATCGGAACCGGTCGGGCGCGATGGGCGGTCACCGCGTCAACAGACGCGGGCGTCGGGGTCGACTCAGGTATCGCAGTGGTGAAGCGCCCCGAGGGAATCGCTGCGTTCGACGATGCCACCGGATCGCGACTCTGGGATGCAGCGGGGGTGGACTACTTCCGAGTCCAGCCGGGGAGCGGCGTGGTGGCGGCGTCCCGGATCAACGACCCGATAGTTCGGTTGCTCGACCTTCGGACCGGTGTGATCCGGGCACGACTCGACGTCCCGAACTCCGAGGTTTTCGCGCTGTCTCGACGGTGGCTGGTACGCGCGGGCCTCGCCGTGTACCAGGGAATGCGAGCCGATGGTCACGTCGTCTGGTCGATCCCGAAGCTCACCGGTTTTGAAGGGGAGGGTGGGTATCTCGTGAACGGTGACCTCGTCACGATCCCTGATCACTGCCAGCGTTGAGGACACCAACCGCCTGAGTCGGACGGCCCGTGGAGCAGCCGGGCCGGAGCGGCGTCATTCTCTAAGTCACCCAAGGGCGCTTTAACCACACCCGAGCGGGGATCCGGAGCTATGGGCGACGCTCGATGAGTGCGACCTGCAACCGCCCGATCCGCTCAGAAACCTTCCCTCGGGCGATCCCCAAATGGTCCAAGACCCTGACGAGGTGGCGTGACGCATAGTCCGCTTCTTCGCCGAACTGTCCGGACGCAAGCTCGCGCCTCAGCCGTATCAGTGCATCGAGAACCGCGGCTCGGCTCCGGTCGGTCCAGCCGTCGGCGCGTTCGACATTTTCGAGGGGTCCAGAGAGAGCCTGCTCGATCGCTTCGATGTCGGCGACCAGTCGCGAATGCGAGTCGAGCATCCAGGCATATTGTCCGCTGGGGCTCGTGCTGCCAAACCACCCAAGGGCGCGGCAATGTCCCCCGAACAGCCCGAAGCGTTTGTCACTGAGGGATGCGCTGCAAGACCACAGATGCGCTCACCGCATCTCAGGTGCCAAACGCGGCGATGTGGGGCAACCAGGCATCCGGCAATGTCGTTGGAGCACGATGGATCTAGCCTGCGATCGTGCAGGCGATCGAGACCAATCGGCTCACGGTCCGAGCGGCGGTCGAGAGCGACCGCACTCGTTTCGTCGAGCTGTTCACCGACGAGGCGTTCACTGTGTTCTCCGACGGCGTCCACGATGTCGGGTCGGCAAACGCCCGATTCGATCGGATGCTGTCCTTGCTCGACCTGGTTCCCTACGCCAAGCAGCCGGTGATCGTGCGGGCGACGGGAACGATCGTCGGCTACACGGGCGTCGGCACCGTCATGATCGACGGCATGGATCGACTCGAGTGGGGTTGGAGACTCACTCCCGAAGCTCGCGGCCGCGGCTTTGCCACCGAAGCGACCACTGCCCTCCTCGCTCGCGCCGATGTCCATGACAACGGCGACATGTTGTGCATCATCCCCGTCGACAACGTTGCGTCACGCCGCGTAGCGGACAGGGTCGGGTTTCGGTGGCAGCGGCGAGTCGATTGGCTCGGCGATCCATCGGATTCGGTTGATCTGCTGGAGCGAAGCGTTGGCGCCGGAGGGCCTCCACTCCTCGCCCCTGACACCCCATCCACGCCTCCGATCGCATAGCCGAATGCGTCCCTGATCGTCGGCCATTCAGTGGGTGCCCAACCACCCAGCACCACCCAGGCGTTCAGCAATGTCCCCGGAGCTGACATCAGGTCAGGTCGTTCCAAGGGCGGCCCCAGGACCGTGTGGACGACGTGTCGCTCCGGATGAGCGTGTCGAGGTCGCGGCCCTCATCAGGATGGGCGCCCGTGGCCGATCGCGGCGGCGATCTTGGGTCGTCACCCGACTACGGGGTACACCTCGAAGTGTCCGTCGAGACCCTTCAGCGTGACAGTGCGGGGTTCGCCAAAGCGAAAGGTGCCGAGTGAGCTCGTCAGAGCGTGGACGACGCTCGACACGAGCACTTCACCGCCGAGGGCCAGCGCTCCGATCCTCGCCGCGATGACGACGGTTCGACCGTAGAAATCGTCGTCGTGTCGGAAGGCTTCTCCGGCATGGAGCCCGGTCCGGATGCGTACCGGGATACCGCCGAAGCCATTGGCGAGCCGTTCATGCATCGAGAGGCAGGATCGCAACGCATAGGCCGCCGATGGAAACGCGATCATGAACCCGTCGCCCTGTGACTTCACGACATAGCCCCGATGCTCGGCAGCGGTATCGCGCACGATGCGGTCGTGCCAGGCAAGTAACCGCATGAACGTTGGATCGCCGAGCCGCTCCAACAGGACCGTCGACGACTCGATGTCGGAGAACATCACCGTGACCGTGCCGTCCGGAGCCGACGCTGGAGGCACGTCCGGTCGGCCTTGGAGCACGTTCGCCGCAAGGTCCTCGATGCTTGTCGTCAGCGCGTACGGGAGGGCATCCTCGTTACGGACCGGAGACGCGGCATGCCACTGGACGATGCGCCAATGGCCTCGCTCCAGTATCAGTACCGCGGTGACTCGCTTGGGTTGTTCCTCGCCGTTCGGGAGTCGGATGCGGCACTGGTCGGCGACCCAGCCGACTGGACCGGCGGTGTAGGCCTGAATCTCGCCCGGCACGATCCGCATCGGCATCTCAGAGAG
>JBBQXR010000094.1:0-10203 GCA_038209455.1 Acidimicrobiia bacterium | reverse complement strand
AGCACGGCGTCTGGGGCGGTGCGTCCGAGCGGGAACGCCGCCGGATCCTCCGCAGCCGGCGTTCCACGGTCAGTGCTTAAGACCAGCTGAACGGCACCGTCACGAACCGCACGACCTGGGTCCAGGCCGAGTCGTGCGCGCGGCTGAGCGCGGTGACGATCCCGGCTTGGTCGACCGTCGTTGCGTCCGTGACACACGTGAACGTGTGGTCGGCCGCCTGCCATGTGAGCACCGTGCCCGCGGCGCTCTGATACTGGCGGACCCTCACGTCGCCGACGTGCACATCGCGTCCCCCCACTGGAAGCGCGCCCCAGTCGAGGGGGGCGTCCTCGGTGAACACCGACGCTTCGAACACGCCGTCGCTGTACCGCAACTGGGTCGAGTTGTCGTCGACGCGCCGAGCGTCGACGAGCAGGAACCCACCGTCCAACGTCTTCACGGCGTCGTCGGGAACCGCCGCTCGGGTGCCCGGCGCGTTCGGCGTCACCGCCGGCGTGTCGAGCGCTCCCTGGCGCGGGTGGAGTCCGGTCAGCGCGACGAACTGCATCCGCATCGTCGGCGCACCCGACACGTCGAACCGGTCGCGTCCGAGCACCAGGCCCGTGTCCCGATCGAAGGCGATGCGCTCGACCGTGCGGTGATCGCGACGGATGTCGAGCAGTCGGGTCGGGCGGTCCACGATGGTGGGGCCACTGCGACGCACCACCGTGTACTTCTTCGCGACACTCGGTGCACCGACGTCGTGGGGATCGGACCACAGCGTCGTCCAACCCTTCCCGGCCCGAAGCCACGCTCGGCCGCGGTCGGCGAGCACCCGGCCACCGTCGATCCGCAGCCCGCCGTCGGCCGCGACGACCCCGACGGTCGCCTGCCGGTCGGTGTCGTGGTCATGCCACCAGATCCGGACCGTCCCGCGGAACTCGTAGTCGTGCACGGCGGCGCGGGCCTGGTCGAACTGCGTGTCGGCGGGGTTGGCATCGGTCGCGCCTCCACTCGGAGCGTTGATGGCGAACCCGAGCGTCAGTACCGTCGCCGCGAAACACAGCGCGGCGGTGATACGGCCGGACCGGCGTGACCTGCGGGTCATCGCCCGAGCCTCATCGACGCGCCGAGCGGTGCGAGCCCCGACACCGGATCGCCCGATGCTGCCACCCCGGCCTGGTGGACGCGGACATCGGTGGCGAGCGCGGGCCGACTGCGGGTCACGTTCGGCACGACGATCGCGATCAGCAATGCCGCCGCGACCGCCAGGACCGCCACGACTCCCGTCGATCGCCGGTTGCGTCGAGCGCGCGCAGCTTCCAGGTCGGTGACCGTCGCTCCCTCCTCGATCGTGAGCAGCGACTCGAGGAAGCCCTCCGGCGGCTCGACGTCTGGCAGCGCACGCACGATGTCGCGCACCGACGCGGTGTGGTCGCGCGCCCGAGCCCATTCCGCGTCGGTCGCGTACAGCTCGTCCATCGTGGTTCGCTCCGACGGGTCGAGTTCACCGTCCAACCAGGCCGAGAGACGCGCGTCGTCCGCGATCGGGTCGCTGGTCTGGTCCTCGTTCATGCGAGCACCCCCCGGGTGTTGAGTTCGGCCCGCAGCAACTTCCGACCGCGGTGGAGGCGGGACCGCACGGTGCCGATCGGCACGCCGAGTGTGGTCGCGATGTCCTCGTAGGTCCGGTCGGCGACGTCGCACAACACCAACGGAACGCGGAACTCTTCGGGCAGCGCGTTGATCGCGTCCTGGATCTCGGTCGACAGACCGGCGGCGTCGGCGGCGTCATCCGCGGCGATCGACGGCGGCAGGACGAGGTCCGGGTTCTCGGGCAGCGCGTGTACGGGACGGCGCTGCTTCTTGCGCACCTCATCCAGGAACACGTTCGTCACGATCCGAGCCAACCATCCTTCGAGGGAACCCGGTTCGTAGGTCGCAAGACCTCGACGGACGCGCAACAGCGATTCCTGAACCAGATCCCGGGCGTCTTCGACGTTGCCGGTCAGTCGGTACGCCACGTTGTAGAGAAAGCGCCCGTGGTCACGCGCGACTTCTTCCCACGTGGGCACACCGTCCGACGTCAACTCAACGACACCAGAGGGAGCGCAGGTTCCCGGTCAATCCCGAATATTTGGGACGACGGCCGTCGGAGGCCGTGAAACGGGAGTTTTCAGGCGTCGGGCTTACTGCGATCCTGCTTGGAAGGCTCGTCCTTGGCGCCCTCATCGAGGCCCGCCTTGAACTCCTTTTGCGCAGTCCCGAGGGAACGCGCCAGCTTCGGGATCTTGGACCCACCGAATACCAACACGACGATGCCCAAGACGATGAGCAGTTCTGGGACTCCGAGAGACATGCGGCGTTCGTCCTTCCGATCGTGGACGCACGCACACTACCCCGCCGCAGGCGTGGGCTGGGTCGCACGCAGCGCGTGGGCGAGGAGCACCAGGTCGTCGCGATCGCCGAGGTGGAACGGCACCGCGCCCACGCCCAGGATCAGGGTCTCCACACCGAGGTCGCCCCACACTGCGACCTGCTCCTGTACCTGCTCGACGGTGCCGACCAGCCGGCCCTGTCGCCACTGTTGGAGACTCACGTGGTCGAGCACCCCCGACGGGGTCGACCGGCGGAGTCGCTCGAAGCGGCGCTCCAGGTCGGCCTCGTCCTCGCCGCACAGGGCGTAGAGCCCGAGCGAACACCAGACCGAATCGGGGTCGCGGCCGATGCGCTCGCATTCGCGCTCGAGCACCAGGCGCCGCTCCGCGTACTCCTCCGGGGTCCACACCCAACACGTGTTCCACCCGTCGGCCCGTTCTGCGACGAGACGCAGCAGCCGATCGCCCTTCCCGCCGACGAACACCGGCGGGCGCGGACGCTGCACCGCGGTCGGGAAGTTCCGCGCCCCATCCGTGTGGTGGTACCGACCGTCGAAGACGAGCGGGCCTCCATCTTCACCGAGGAGCGCCTTCAACACTTCGAGGGCCTCTCGCAGGCGCGCCAACCGCTCGCCCGGCGCAGGGAAGTCCATGCCGATGGCTGCGTACTCGGGCTCGTACCAACCGGCGCCGAGTCCGACGTCGATCCGGCCGCCCGAGATGCGATCGAGGGTGGCGAGGGCCTTGGCCAGGACCGACGCCGGTCGCAGCGCTTCGCAGAACACGAGGGCGCCCAGGCGAATGCGCTCCAGTTCGCGTGCGAGTGCCGAGAGCGTGACGATCGGTTCGAAGGCGGCTTGGGGCTCGGGACTCCCGCCGTACTTCCCGATGTCGAGGAAGAGATGGTCGCTCACCCAGAGCGAGTCGAGTCCGAGGTCCTCGGCCTGATGCGCGACCGATCGCACCGTCGCCCATGACAGCGGGTGTTCCCCCGCGATCGAGAAGTCGTAATGGGGAAGCGCCAGCCCGAACCGCACCCCCCGACTCTAGGAGGGCGGTCACACACGGTCCGGCTTTCCGCCGACGCGCACCTACCCTGTCGGTGTGCTGGAGTCGGTCGTGAACGTGTCGGAAGGCCAGGACCACCGGATCATCGACGCGGTCGGCGCGGCCGCCGGGCCGGCGCTGCTCGACGTGCACCGCGACCCCGACCATCACCGCAGTGTGTTCACCATCGCCGCCCCCGACCCCGGCCGGACCGAGGCGGCGACCCGCCGGCTCGTCGACGTCGCCTTCGGCGATCTCGACCTCGCCGACCATGTCGGCGTCCACCCGCGGCTCGGGATCGTCGACGTCGTACCGTTCGTGGCGCTCGCGCCGACGCCGCCCGACGTGGCGGTGGCGGCCGCGCACGCCTTCGGCGAGTGGCTCGCCCGCGCCCACCACGTCCCGGTGTTCTTCTACGACGAAGCCGCTGCGGACCGGCGCACGCTCCCGACCGTCCGACGCGATGCGTTCGCCCGGCTCCCGCCGGACCTCGGCCCCAGCGTTCCCGACCCCCGACTCGGAGCGACCGCGGTCGGGGCGCGACGACCGATGATCGCGGTGAACGTGGACCTCGACTCCGACGATCTCGCGCTGGCCCGCCGCATCGCGTCGTCGGTCCGCGAACGCGACGGCGGTCTCCGAGGAGTGCGGGCGCTCGGCTTCGCCCTCGCCGGTCAGGGCATCGTGCAGGTGAGCATGAACCTGGTGGACCTGGATGCGACGGGGATGGAGCACGCCTGCACCGAGGTGCGTCGGCGGGCCGAGGCCGCCGGCGTGGCGACGCGGCGGGTGGAACTCGTGGGCCTGATGCCGGCGGCCGAGTTCGCCCGGTGGGGAGAGGAGTTCCGGGCGTGGACCGGACTCACCGACGCCCGGACCATCGAGGCCACGACGATGCAGGCCCGGGCATCAGACGGGTGACCGGCCCGGATCAGGGCCGAGGTCAGGCGGTGGCGACAGAGGCGGCCCGGCGCGCCAGAGCACGCTGCCGCCGCAGGCGACGACGCTCACGCTCACTCAACCCACCCCAGATGCCGAACTTCTCGCCGTTCACGAGTGCGTACTCGAGGCAGTCGACCCGTACCTCGCAGTTCGAGCACACGGATTTCGCTTCCCGCGTGGACGCCCCGCGTTCGGGAAAGAAGAGATCGGGGTCGACCCCCAGGCAGTTCGCCCGTTCCTGCCAGCGCTTCTCGCCCGCCTCGCTCGACTGGACATGCGCAACGATCATTTCCCTCACCGGCGATCCCCTCTCCCGATATGACGCCGATGGCACGTAATGACGCCTTTGGAATTACAACGGTGTCACTCTGACAGCGAAACCCCGCCCATGCAAGTGGAAGATGCGGTTTTCCGGAGGGAATTGCGGCGCGGCGGTTCGCGCGTCGGACCACGCTCCGTGATATCGACCCGTCGCGATTCGGCCGAACCGGTCAGACCGCGACGTGATTCCGGCCGAGGACGGCCCGGATCACGTCGACCAGATCGTCCGGTTCGAACGGCTTGGTCACGTACTCGGCGGCGCCGAGGTCGCGCGCACGGGCGCGATCGGCGTCACCGGACTTCGCCGAACACACCACCACGCTCGGGTGGATCGGGCGACCGCCGAGTTCGGCGAGCACGAACCATCCGTCGAGCACCGGCATCATGATGTCGAGCACCACCAGGTCGGGATGCTCGTCGTCGACGCGCCGCAGGGCGGTCTCGCCGTCGGCCGCGAGGATCGGATCGAACCCTTCCGACTCGAGAATCATCCGCAACGTCAGGAGCACGTCAGGTTCGTCGTCGACGATGAGGATCTTCGGTCGTTCAGACATGCACCGCCTCCGCCGGTTGTTCCATCACGAAACTGGCGCGCAGGGCGACGCGGAACGCCGCACCACCGCCGGGCGCGTCTTCGACCCACACCGTGCCGCCGAACGACTCCACCAGACCCCGCACGATCGAGAGACCGAGACCCATTCCGGGCTTGGTGCCGTTCGGGTCGGAGCGGTAGAAGCGTTCGAAGATCCGCTCGCGCTCGTCGGGAGCAACGCCCGGGCCGGCGTCGATCACCGACATCACCACCTGGTCGTCGGCCACCTGCACCGCGACGCGGATGGGGTCGGAGCCGTACTTGTGCGCGTTCTCGATGAGGTTGGTGAGCACCCGGCGCAGCGCCTCCGGCTCGGAACGCACCGTGCACGACTGCGGGAGTTCGAGGTCGACGGGGCGACCCGCCACATGCGAATCGAGCGCAGTGAGACGGATGAGGGCGCACAGGTCGATCTGTTGCATCGTCGGCCGGTTGGCGGTCTCCTGCATCCGCGCCGCCACGAGCATCTCCTCGACCATGGCCTGGAGCCGGCCGGACTGCCGGTCCACGACGTCGAGGAGTTCTTCACGTTGTGCGGGAATGTCGGTCCGGCGCGATGCCGCCACGGCACCGCGAATCGACGTGATCGGCGTCCGCAACTCGTGACTCACCGACGCCACGAACTGCGATTTCATGCGGTCGGACTCGAGCAACTTGGCGACGTTGGCCCGCTCCGCCTCGTAGAGACCGGCCTTGGCGGTCGCGGCGGCAACCGGCTCGGCGAAGAGGGTCAACACGGCCAACTCGTCGTCGGTGAACTCGGCGGCGTTCGCGGCGAGGACCGTGAGCACACCGAGCAGCTGGCCGCGGTTGACGAGCGGGACGCACATCGCACCCCCGACCTCGACGGCGGGGTCGAGCGCGCCACCGACGTCGGCGGCGGCCACCTCGGCGCTGGCAAGGAAGGGCTCACGGGATTGGGCCACCCGACCGACGAGCGAACTGCCGATGCGGATCCGCGCGTCGCGCAGGATCCCTTCGCCGCGCACCGCGACGACCCGGAGCACCGTCTGGTCCTCCAGCAGCATGACCGAGCCTCCGGCCGCGCCGAGCAGCTCGAGCGCGTTGGCGAGGATCGCGTCGAGAACGTCGTCGAGATCCATCACCGAGTTCAGCGCCTTCCCGGCGTTGAACAGCGCGGTGTTCATCTGGATCTGGAGCGCCATCGTGTTGCTCAGCAACCGCTCGTCGACGAGCAGGCGCGACAACCGGTGGAGGTGGATCTCCTTCTCGACGGCGTAGATGCAGAACGCGATCGCGAGCACACCGACGCCACCCGCGAGGACGAGCGGCTCACCGGTCACCCAGCTCACGTTGCCGGTTGCGCCGGAGACGCCGAGCGTGGCCAGACCGACCGCGATCATCACCAGGATCATGATCGACCACAGCTGGAGTCGACGGCGCTCGACCATTTCGATCGAGGGCGCGTGATCGTGCAGGCCGGCGACACGCGCCTCGTGCCGAATCCGCTGACTGATGCCTACCGGCAATTGGTCCATGTCGCCTCTCGGGTGTCGACCGTGCATCGACTGCCGGAGACACCGGCTTGAGGCCCAGAGTTGCCCCCGGGGTTCCGCGAGAGCTCCGCCCAGATCTGGCGTCAGACGAGGGCGGCGTACGGCGGTGCCGGGTGGTATTCCATGGCCCGCTGGGTGAAGCGGGCGTGCTCGACCGAGACCAGCTGGCCGACCAGCCACAGGGCCATGTCGATCCCGGCGCTCACCCCGGCCGCGGTGACGACGTTCCCGTGCCGGACATACCGGACATCCTCGAGCACCTCGAGTTCGGGGGCGATACCACGGAGCTCGTCGATGGCGGCCCAGTGGGTCGTCACCCGCTGGTCGCGGGCCAGTCCGGCACCGTGGAGCACGAAGGCGCCGGTGCAGACACTGGTGACCCAGGTACACGCCGGTGCCACCCGCTGGAGGAACTCGAGCATTGCCGGGTTCGTGCGTTCACTTCGTGACCCCTGGCCGCCCGGCACCAGCACCACGTCGAGTGGCGGAGCGTCCGAGAACGTGTGGTCGGCGATCACCCGGAGGCCCTTGCGGCATCGCACCGGCTCGGCGCGCTCGGAGATCGTCACCACGGTGTCGCCCTCGCGTCGCGCCATGGTGAACACCTCCCACGGGCCGGCCCAGTCGAGCTCCTCGCAGTCGTCGAAGAGCACGATTCCGATCGTGATGCCCATGGAGTGGCCTTTCATCTCGGGAGTGATGTCGTCTCGGTCGTGATGGAGCGGTCGGGAGGATGGAGCGGTCAGGCGGTGGCGAGCGTCTGGAACCGGCGTCGGTAGTCGGTCGGTGCCACCTGGAGCGCGCGCAGGAACGAGCGCCGCATGGTCTCGGCGGATCCGTACCCGCACTGGCGGGCGACGGCGTCGACTCCGAGGTCCGATTCCTCGAGTCGACGCCGCGCCGCTTCGAGCCGTGCCCGTTCCACGTAGCGCGCGGGCGTCACGCCGGTTGCGACCCGGAACACGCGGGCGAAGTGACGCGGGCTCATCACCGCGCGTTCGGCCAGGGTTGCGACGGACAGGTCGTGGTCGAGGTGGTCGGCGATCCAAGCCTGCAGCTCGGACAGATCGTCACGGTCCGCCGACTGCGCCGTGAGCGCGGCGCTGAACTGCGACTGTCCACCCGGTCGCTTGAGGAACACCACCAGTTGCCGTGCGACAGCCATCGCGCAGTCATGCCCTTCATCCTCCTCCACGAACGCCAGCGCCAGATCGATGCCGGCGGTCACGCCGGCAGACGTCGCGATCCGACCGTCACGCACAAAGATGGGATCGGACTCGACCTGTACCGCGGGATACCGGCGCGCCAACGAGTCGCACGCGGACCAGTGGGTCGTGGCCCGACGACCATCGAGCAGCCCCATCGCCGCCAGGACGAACGCACCCGAGCACACCGATGCCACCCGACGGGCCGACCGGGCGAGGCGCGACAGCTGGGTCATCACCGCCGGGTCGCCGAGGACGGCTTCGATGCCGCCGCGGTTTCCTCCGGCGATCACGAGCGTGTCGATCCGGCCGGTGACGTCGGCGAGGGCCGAGTCGGCCACGAGTCGCAGCCCACTCATCGTGGTGATCGTGCCCGCCTCCGGGGCCACCACCTCCACCACGTAGGCACGGGTCCCACTGGTCCGCTCGGTCCCGCAGAACACCTCCAACGGCCCCGTCACGTCGAGACTCTGTCCCCCCGGAAACGTGAAGATCACGATGCGCTTCATACGCCCATCCTGAACGCCCCCGGCGATGGCTGCAATACCCAACTCCCCACTTTCTCTGCCACGTCGCCAAACTGCTCGTTCGCTCGCACTCCTGGCGGTCCTGCCTCACGTGAAGCTCGCTGCCTCGCGGCTCGCTCAGCAAGATCCGCTCGGGTCCGGGGTCAGTCGTCGAGGGACCGGCCAGGTGGAATCCGCTCCCGAGTCGTAGCGAGGAACGAGCGGAGACGAGCAGTTCCGGAGCGAGCCCCACGCCACCACCTCCATCAGGAGTGCGAGCGGAGGAACCGAAGGGCAGGAGTGCGAGCGAACGAGCAATCAAGACGCGCGGCGGTGGGCCTGCTTCTGTTCGAGGAAGTCGACGAGCACGTAATCGCCGAGGGTTTCGGCCGACGTGAAGAACGCGCGTCCGCGGTTCATCTGCATCATCCGCTTCACGAAGTCCTGGAGGTACGGCGACTCGTCGAGCATGAAGGTGTTGATCGTGATGCCGGACCGCGTGCAACGCCGCACTTCGCGCAACGTCTGTTCGATGGTGGCGTACGACGGCGGGTACTGGAACACGGCTTCGTCACCCTCGATGTGGGCGGTCGGTTCACCGTCGGTGACCATGATGATCTGCTTGGTCCCCGACTCGCGTTCGAGTTGGGTGCGCGCGAGCAGGAGGGCGTGCTGCATGTTGGTACCCCACTCGAAGTCCCAACTGAGCTCGGGCAGCAATTGCGGCTTCACCTCGCGGGCGACCCGACCGAACGAGACGAGCCCGAAGTAGTCGCTCGGGAACTGGGTGGTGATGAGCGAGTGGAGCGCCATCGCGACCTTCTTGGCCGGCAGGAAGTTGTCGCGCATCGGCATCGACATCGAGACGTCGAGAAGCAACACCGTGGCCGAGCGGGTGACCACCTCGGTGCGCTCGACCTCGAAGTCGGCGGGCGTCAGGCGCACCGGTGTGCCCGACCCCTGACGGGTGATCGCATTGCGGACGGTCTGCTCGACGTTGAGATGGAACGGGTCACCGAACTCGTACGGCTTGTGCTCGTACGCCCGCTCGTGGCCGACGCCGGTGCGTTCGACCTCGTGACGCCCGGCACGGTCCTTCATCATGTTGCGGAAGAGGTCGCCGAGCGCCTTCTGACCGAGCGCCCGCACGCCTTTCGGTGTGAGTTCGTAACGCCCGTCCCGCTGGTCGATGAGACCCGCGTCCTTGAGCATCTGCGCCATGTCCTGAAGGCGTTCCAACGAACGGGCGACGTCGTTGCCGAGCAGGTCGCGCGCCTGGTCGATGTCGACCTCGGCGAGCTGGCCCGGCTGGGTCACGTTCGAGAGCATCTGCTCCAGACCGTCGAGATCGCCGATGGTCTGGAGCACGCTCGACATCTGCCCCATGGACATCGGCTGGTCACCGCTGAAGTCGAGCTGACGGCCCCAGGGCATGTTCGGGAACGCCTGTTGGAGATTGCGCGACAACTCGCCCATCTGCCACTGCAGGTCCATGTCCTCGAGCAGCGAGTCGGCCAGCTGCTGGAGCTGCGCGCGCTGCTCCGGGGTCATCGAGTTCATCATCTGCTGCATCGCGGCCATCGACTGCGCCATCTGTTCGAGCAACTCGTCGAGCGTCTCGGGGTTGCCGGGGAAGAAGTCACCGTGACGTTCCATGAACCCCGCGAAGTCGGGCTCCTGGCCGGCCTCGCGCTGTTCGAGCATCTGGTTGAGCTC
>JBBQXR010000093.1:0-10283 GCA_038209455.1 Acidimicrobiia bacterium | reverse complement strand
CGCCGTCTCGAAGTTCGCGAACGTGTGCGCGGTCCCGAGGAAGTGTTCGCCCGGCGTGTGCTCCAGGAAGGCATCGACACCCTGGCCGTTCTCGCTCATGTCGAGCCCCTGGCCGAGCTTCATCATCATCCCGAGTTGGTCGTCGTCGATGACGAACTTCTCGTACCCGATGCTCAGGCCACCTTCGAGCCAGCCCGCAGCGTGCAGCACGAAGTTCACGCCAGCCATGAGCGTCGGGATAAGGGTGGACGCCGACTCGTAGGCCGCCTGCGCGTCGGGCACTTTCGACGCGGTCAGCGCGCCCCCCGATCGGAAGGGAACCCCGAGCCGCCGGGCGAGCGCGGCGCAGGTGTAGAGGACGATCGCGGGTTCCGGGGTGCCGAAGGTCGGCGCGCCGGTCTGCATCGACATCGAGCTCGCGAACGACCCGAACACCACCGGAGCGCCGGGCCGCACGAGTTGGACGAACGTCATGCCGGCCAGCGCCTCGGCCAACGTCTGGGCCGCAACCGCGGCGGACGTGGTCGGCGCCATCGCTCCAGCCAGGATGAACGGCGTGATGATCGTGGCCTGGTTGTGCTCGGCGTAGACCCGGGCGGCTTCGAGCATCGACGCATCCCACACCAGCGGTGACGACGCGTTGATGAGGCTGGTCATCACCGTGCGGTCCCCGAGGTCGCCGCCGAATCCGATGCGCGCGAGCTCGAAGCTGTCCTCGGCGCGTGAGCCCGCAGTGACCGAGCCCATGAACGCCTTGTCGCTGTAGCGCAGGTGGGCGGCGACCATATCGAGGTGCCGTTTGCTCACCGGGACGTCGACGGGTTCGCACACCGTGCCGCCGGAGTGGTGGAGGTTCGGCGAGAGGTACGCCAGCTTCACGAAGTTCTCGAAGTCGGCCAGGGTCGCGTAACGGCGGCCGGCGTCGAGGTCGAACACGAACGGCGATCCGTAGTTCGGTGCGAAGACGGTCGCGTCGCCACCGATCTGCACGTTGTTCGCCGGATTGCGGGCGTGCTGGGTGTAGGTGCGCGGCGCTGTGGCCTGCACGGTCTGGCGACACAACCCACGCGGGAACCGCACACGCGTGCCGCTCACCTCGGCGCCGGCTGCGCGGTACAGGTCGAGGGCCACCTGGTGATCGTGGACCTCGATCCCCACCTCCTCGAGGATCGTGTCCGCGTTGTGCTCGAGGATCTCGAGTCCTTCGGTGGACACCAACTCGTACGGGGCGATCGCGCGGGTGAGGAACGGCTCGCGTGCCACGACGTGCGCGGCGCGTGCCGCTTGGCGCCCGGCGCGTCCACCACTCCGCCGACCCCGTGCCTGCTCGCTCATGATGTCTCCTCGGTGGTGGATGGTGTGCGCCGGCGTCGTCGAGCGGAGTTTGCGGACGACGGGCGTGCGGGCAGGTCGACCAACTGTGAGAGGTGGGCGACCGACGCGGTCGTGTGGGGGAACGCCATCGCGGCGACGAAGAGTTCCTGGAAGCGCGGTTCGATCGCGGTCTCGACCTTGCGGACCCGGCGGACCGCGGCCTCCATCTCGGTGCGCTGCGATGCGGAGACGAGGGCCCGCACCGCACCGGCACCGGCCGCGTTCCCTACGCCGCGTACGCCGTCGAGCGGGCAGTCCGGGACCAGGCCGAGCACCATCGCGTAGAGCGGATCGATGTGCGCGCCGAACGCTCCTGCGAGGCGGATGTCGGTGATGACGTCGAGGCCGGCGTGTTCCAGTAGCAGGTCGATTCCCGCGCGGAGGGCCGCCTTCGCCAGTTGGATCGCCCGCACGTCGTTCTGGGTGACGAAGAGTTGCGTCGGACCCGATGCGAACAGGCGGTAGGAGAACGTGCGTCCGTCGGCGACTACCCGATCGGTCCGCGCCGCCACTTCGCCGCGGATCGTGCCATCGGCCGCGATCACCCCGGCGAGGAACAGTTCGGCGATGGCTTCGATGATGCCCGAACCGCAGACGCCCGTGACCGTGGGTCCCCGGCGCGATCCTGCGGTGTCGTCGGTCCATGCCTCGTCGCCGATGATCTTCACCGACGGCGCCAACGTGTCGCGGTCGATTCGGACCCGCTCGATCGCACCCGCGGTGGCGCGCTGACCGCTGCTGATCTGCGCGCCCTCGAATGCGGGACCGGTCGGACTCGAAGCCGCCCACACCGCCGTGGTGGAACCCAGCACGATTTCGGCGTTGGTCCCGATGTCCACGAGCAGTTGCGGATGGTCCGAGCGGTACGGACCTTCGGCGAGCATCGCGGCCGCGGTGTCGGCTCCGACGTGACCGGCGATGCACGGTCCCACGTACACCGAAGCGTTCCGGAACCCCAGGTCGAGCGCGGTCGCAGTGGTCGCGACAGCTTCGTCGGTGGCGAGTTCGAACGGCGCGCTCCCGAGTGGCGTCGGATCGATACCGAGCACGAGGTGGTGCATGATCGGGTTGCCCACCAGCACGATGTCGAACAGTTCGGTGGCGGCAACGCCGGCGCTCCCGCACAACTCCACGAGCAGTTCGTCGAGGGCGGTACGCACGGCCACGGTCAGGTCGGTGTCGCCGCCCGGGTTCATCATCACGTACGAGACCCGACTCATGAGGTCTTCGCCGAATCGGATCTGCGGATTCATGCGGCCGGCCGAGGCCAGGACCGCGCCGGTCGTGAGGTCGACGAGGTGCCCGGCGATCGTGGTCGAACCGATGTCGATCGCCGCGCCGTACGCGTGATCGGTGAAGCCCGGCACGCTGGTCACCAACCTGGGCAACGGATCGGTGGTGCGACGCAGGACGACGGTCCCGCCGCGCGGCTCACCCGCGAACGTCCGGTGCAGTCCCGCCAGCGCGCCGGTATCGACAGCACCGACATCGATCCCGTGTTGTGCCGCGAGTGCGGCACGGATCGCGGTGACCAGGCTGGTGCCGTCCATCTCCGCCGGTCGCAGTTCGACGTAGGCGAGGGTGACGAGTGGATCGATCACGAGATCGTCGAGGGCGATTGCCTTGCGCACGACCGGCCGATGGACCTGGCTCGCGGCCGGGACGTCGATGACCACGTCGTGCTGGATGGCGGCGAGACAGCCGAGGCGTGCTCCGGCCGTCACCTCGCGCGCGGGACGAGCGGCCGACTCCGCAGAGCCGGGCGCACGGAGCGCGTCGACCGTGGATTCGATGGCCCACTTCGCGAACGAACCGGCTGCGGGGACGACCTGGCAGTGACCGCAGATGCCCCGGCCGCCGCACACGCTGTCGAGATCAACGCCGAGTTCGCGTGCCGCGGCGAGCACGGTGGTCCCAGTGGGGACCGAACCGCGCCGGCCGGACGGCGTGAAGACGACGTGACGGTGCTCCGCGGACCCCGTCACGTCGCGATCCGTTCGGGATCGAAGCCGGCCGCCGCGGCGATGACGGTCAACCGTTCCTTCGGATACGCGGCGTCGAACCGTGCGGCGCCGGCGTCGGCGGCGGCCTGGGCCTGTACCGCGTCCAGACCGGCCGTCAAGGTGCTGGCCTCCCGTTTCCATTCGGCCACGTAGTCGGACGCTTGGGTCAACCCGGCGACGGTGGCGGCTTCGTCGACGGCGCGCTGGAAGCGGCGGGGGAGCACCGACTGGTACCGGGTCCGGCCCACCTGCGCGTTCACCTGGGTGGGGATGTCACGCCACCAGATGACGACGAGTTGGGCACGCACCTCAGGCCTCGGCCATGGTTTGCAACCCGGCAGCCGCAGCCGCGAACGGACCGAGGCCCACGTGCTCGTGGAGGAACGCGAGTCCGAGCCGGTCGGCGGCGGCCTGCCCCATCCGGACGAGATCCTCGTCGTCGGTCTGGGAGAACAGCACGAGCCGCGTGTAGCGCGCGAAGTACTGGTCGCGGAGTTCCGGGTGCCGGTCGAGTCCGAGGCCACCGATCACCAGCGCGTCGAAGTTCCGGGCGAGGAAGTCGGTCAGGTAGAAGGTGCCGGGCTCGGCGGCGCTGAGCGCCGTGAACCGATCGCGGCCGGCGAAGAACTCGTAGCAGTGTGCGCCGGGAAGGCGCGCCGCGCCGAGCCGGGTGACGGTGGCGTCGAGTCGTCCGCCGGTACCGCAATCGGCGTACGCCACGAAGATGCGATCCGGGGTCCCGGCCGCGACCACCGCAGCTTCGACGGCGTCGGGGATCGTGGCGGGCCGGTTGTGGAGGTGGGCCGGGAGGTACACGACGTCGATCGAGTCGCTGCCGGCGGGGATCTGTCCGAGCACGGCACGGAGTTCCCGCACCAGTGCGCCGCACGCGATCACCAGGGTGCGACAACCCGGCCCGACGGAACGTGCGTGCGGCGGCGCCCGGTCAGGCACTGGCACGACGAGCGGAGACCAACGTCTTCGCGGTCTCGGCGGCGATCGACGCATCCCGACAGTACGCGTCGGCACCGACCGCGGCGCCGAACTCCTCGTTGAGCGGCGCGCCGCCGACGAGCACGATGAAGTCGTCGCGGCGCCCCTTCTCGATGAGGGTGTCGATCACGATCTTCATGTACGGCATCGTGGTGGTCAGGAGCGCCGAGAGTCCGAGGATGTCGGGCTGGTGCTCGTCCAACGCCGCGAGGTACTCGTCGACCGATGTGTTGACGCCGAGATCGACGACTTCAAACCCCGCGCCTTCCATCATCATCGCCACGAGGTTCTTGCCGATGTCGTGGATGTCACCCTTGACCGTTCCGATCACCATCTTGCCCACGGGCTTGGCCCCGGTCTCCGCCAGCAGCGGGCGCAGCAGCGCCATCCCGGCCTTCATTGCGTTGGCGCTCAACAGGACCTCGGGGACGAAGAGGATGCCGTCGCGGAAGTCGTTGCCGACGATGCGCATGCCCTCTACCAGGGCATCGTCCAACACCCGTTGGGCGGAGAAGCCGCGGTCGAGCAGGATCTGGGTGCCCTCCGCGATCTCGTCGGCGAGCCCGTCGTAGAGGTCGTCGTGCATCTGCTTGACGAGGTCGTCGTCGGCCAATGCGGTGAGGTCGATCACTTCGTCCGCGGCGTCGTCGGTCATGGCGTCAGGATCCTGTCTTTCCACGATGCGGTTAGCCTCCACATCGTGGAAAGCGTACCCCACCACCAGCGGATTTGGGTTTGACGCGCATGACGGGCGGAGTGCAATCGGTCGACCGTGCGTTCGCGATTCTCGGCGCGGTCGCGGTGGCGCCGGGCGGGGTCAGTGACGTCGCCCGCCGAACCGGGCTCGCGGTGAGCACCTGCGCGCGACTCCTGGCCACTCTCGAGACGCTCGGGGCGGTCGAGCGGGTCGAGCCCGGACCCGTCTACCGGATGGGGACGACCATGCGTGACCTCGCGGCCGCGCTCGATCCCGCGTCCGGTCTCGTGGCGAAGGCGCGGCCCCATCTCGAAGCACTCGTGGGCGAAATCGGGGAGACCGCGGGCATTGCGGTGCCCGACGGTCCGCGTCACGTGTTGTACCTCGATCAGGTCGAGTCCGGTCAGAACGTGACCCTCCAGGATTGGACCGGTGATCGGCTGCCGTTGCACGTGGTGTCGAGCGGGTTGGTGCTCCTCGCGGCGCGGCCGTCGGCGGCCGTGCGCGGATACTGCGCGCCGGGGCTCGCGCGCTTCACGGCCCGTACCACGACCCGGGTCGCGGCCCTCCGGGCTCGGCTCACGACGGTGCGAACCGACGGGTTCGCGTGGACAGTCGAGGAGTACGCCGACGGCATCAGTTCGGTCGCGGCGCCGGTGGTCGATCCGGCCGGCGATGTCATCGCGGCCTTGCACATCCATGGCCCGAGCTTCCGGCTGCGACCGTCCAACCGGAAAGCGGTGCGCGCCTTGGTTGCCGCGGCCCGGAGGCTCGGCTCCGCCGAACCCTGATGGCACGCGCCGGTGGCGCGCGATCGACATTGACGCCGGTACCGCCGGAACTCCTAGGGTGCCCCCGATGGGTGACCAGCCAGCACCGATGATCTCGTGCCGGGGTGTGTGGAAGGTCTTCGGACCGAAGCCGGAACGGGTCGTGGGCTCGCCCGACGCCGACCTTCCCCGCGCGCAACTGGAGGCGCAGACCGGCTGTGTCGCCGCGGTGCGCGACGTGAGCTTCGACGTCCACGAGGGTGGGGTGTTCGTGGTCATGGGGCTCTCGGGCTCCGGGAAGTCGACACTGATCCGCTGCTTCAGCCGATTGATCGAACCCACCGCGGGTGAGGTGCGGATCGACGGTCGCGACGTGCTGGGACTCGACGCCGCCGAACTTCGCGAGCTGCGCCGGACGCGACTCTCCATGGTGTTCCAGAACTTCGGGCTGCTGCCGCACCGCCGTGCACTCGACAACATCGCGTTCGGGCTCGAGGTGCAGGGCATGAGCAAGACCCAGCGGCTCGCCCGCGCCACCGACATGCTCGATCTCGTCGGCCTCGGTTCGGTCGGTGACTCGTATCCCGACGAACTCTCCGGCGGGATGCAGCAGCGGGTCGGGCTGGCGCGCGCCCTCGCCAACGACCCGGCGATCCTCCTCTTCGACGAGCCGTTCTCCGCCCTCGACCCGTTGATCCGGCGGGACATGCAGGACGAGGTCGTCCGTTTGCAGCGCGAGTTGAAGAAGACGGTCGTGTTCATCACGCACGACCTCGCCGAGGCACTCAAGGTTGGCGACCAGATCGCGATCATGCGCGACGGTCGGTTCGTCCAGGTGGGGAGTCCCGAAGAAGTGGTGGCGGCGCCCGCCGACGACTACGTACGTGACTTCGTCCGCGACGTCCCGCGCGGTCACGTGCTCACGGCCCGCTCGATCATGAACGACGCGGTCGCCGGTGCGACCGCCACCGTGCCGGCGGCGACGAAGGTGAGTGACCTCGTGCCGGTGGTCGCCGCCACGGATGGTCCGGTGGCCGTGCTCGACGACGATGGTTCGGTGTGCGGTTCGGTCGACCGGCTCTGCGTGCTCGACGCGCTCTCCGACGCACCGCTGGTCGGATGAGCCTCGTCGCATGAGTTCGACCGGGCCGCCCATCGGTCTGACCATCTCGCGTGTCCGTGAACTGGCGGGTGATCTCGAGACCGGGCCACCGGTGCGTCGCCGCCGCGTCGACCCGAAGCGGGTGGCCATCGCGGTCGGTGCTCTGGTCGCCTTCACCGCCGTCCTCGCGATCGTGTGGGGCGACCCTCCCGCAGGCTGGTGGGACTTCGGGATCTCGCAGTGGGTCGACCACGTCAACGAGTGGCTGAAGCTCAACCGCACCGACAACTGGGCCTTCGTCTACGGGTTCACGCCCTTCGCCCATTTCCTCACCAACCTCGTGCAATGGATGCTCGACGCCCTGCACTTCCTCACCTGGGTCGGGGTGCTCGCGGTCGCGACGCTGGTTGCGTTGCGGGTGTCGGGATGGTCTGCCGCGGTCACCGCCGCGGTGGGCACCGTGCTGGTGGGAGCGCTGCAACTCTGGGACTCCGCCATGATCACGGTGGCGATGATCCTCGTCTCGGTCGGCATTGCGATCGTGATCGGCGTTCCGCTCGGGGTGCTCGCGGCGCGTCGGCCCGGTTTCGAGCGGGCGACCAAGGTGTTCCTCGACGGGATGCAGGTGCTGCCGGCGTTCTGCTACCTCCTGCCGCTGGTGCTGCTGTTCGACATCGGATACCCGCCAGCCATCATCGCGACCGTCGTGTTCGCGTTGCCCGCGACGATCCGCCTCACTGCCCACGGGATCCGCGGTGTCCCGGCGGGCGCCGTCGAGGTGGGTACCGCGTTCGGTGCCGACAAGCGTCAGACCTTGCGCAAGATCGAGGTGCCGATTGCGCGTCCGGCGCTCCTGCTCGCCCTCAACCAGACCGTGAACCTCGCCTTGGGCGTGGTCGTCATCGCGGCCCTCGTGGGCGCCGAGGGACTCGGGAACGACGTGCTGATCGCACTCCAGACCGTCGACGTCGGCGCCGGGTTCCAGGCCGGTCTCGCGATCGTGGTCGTCGCCATCGTGTTCGATCGCATGAGTCGCGGTCGTTCGGAGCACGCCGCGCGCGCGTACCGCAAGCACCGGACGCCCGAACGGTTGCGGGCCGAACTCATCGGCGGTGCGGTGGCGCTGGTGGCGGTGGTGATCATCGCGAAGGCCGCTTCGGTCGGCTCGTTCCCGACGTCGGTGCACTGGTCGATAGCGGGTCCGGTTAACGATGCGGTCGACTGGATCAAGGAGACGTTCGGGTGGCTCGACTCGGTGAGCAACTTCTTCGTCACCGACGTCCTCACGCCGATGCGCGACTTCCTCACCGACCTGCCGTGGTGGGGAGTGGCGGGCGGTCTGACCGCGATCGGATGGGCGAGCGGCGGGCGACGCGTTGCGGCGACCTGTGCCATCGCCCTTCTGATCATCGCCGGGCTCCAGACCACGCAACCGGACAGCGGCAGCATCTGGTTCGACACGATGGACACGTTCACGCAGGTGCTCGTGGCGGTGGTGCTCTCGGTGGCGATCGCCATCCCCATCGGGATCGTTGCGGGGCTCAACGCACGCTTCCTCGCGATCATCCGCCCGCTGCTCGATGCGATGCAGGTCCTGCCGGCGTTCGTGTATCTGGTCCCGGTGATCGCGCTGTTCAATCCGGGTCGATTCCCCGGCATCGTGGCGTCGCTCGTCTACGCGCTCCCGCTCGGGATCCGGCTCACCGCGCTCGGGATCCGCGACGTCCCGCCGACCACCGTCGAAGCGGCGCAGGCCATGGGCGCGACCCGGATGCAGATCCTGCGCATGGTGCAATTGCCTCAAGCGTGGCGCTCGATCCTCCTGGGCGTGAACCAGACGATCCTGATGGTGTTCTCGGTGGTCGTGATCGCGGGGCTCATCGGAGGCGGCGCGCTCGGGCTCGACGTGGTCTACGGTCTCACGAAGAGTCAGCTGGGACTCGGGATCGAGGCCGGGATCGCGATCGTCGCGCTGGCTGTCGTGCTCGACCGCATCACCCAAGCGTGGGGTGGGACGGGCAGACAGCGAACGTCACGATCGGGTTGACGACCGAGACGCACCGAGCGTCCGACCGGACATCCGACAAGGGGAGAAATCGAATGATGCGCACCAAGCGCGGGTTGATCGCGGCAGTCGCGGTCGCCATGGTGGTGTTCGCCGCCTGCGGCAGCAGCGGCGGGAGCAAGTCGAGCGGCGGCACGTCGTCGGGCTCGGGCAAGTACGGCGGGGCCGTGACCATCGCGGTCAACCCATGGGACGGTTCCGCGGCGAACGCGAACGTCGCCAAGGTGGTCCTCGAGAAGCAGGGCGTCACCGTCGCCCTCAAGGACATCGACGAGAACGCGGTCTGGGCGGGGCTCGACTCGGGCTCGATCGATGCCAACCTCGAGGTCTGGCCGTCCGGACACGCGTCCGACATCTCCACCTACATCACCAAGAAGAAGTCGGTGGTGAACGGTGGCCTCATCGGACCCGACGGGCACATCGGGTGGTACATCCCCGATTTCGTCGCCCAGGCCCACCCCGAGTTCAAGACGTGGGAAGGCCTCAAGACCCAGGCTGCGGCCGATTACTTCAAGACGGCCGAGACCGGCGACAAGGGTCAGTTCCTGCTCGGCGACCCGAGCTACGTGTCCTACGACAAGGACATCATCAAGAACCTGAACCTGCCCTTCCAGGTCGTCGTCGGTGGGAGCGAGGCCTCGTTGATCACCACGATCGACAAGGCGTTCAAGGACAAGTCCCCGCTGCTCTTCTACTTCTACGAGCCGCAGTGGGCACAGTCGAAGTACAAGCTGGTCACGGTCAAGCTGCCCGACATCACCAAGCAGTGTGAGATTTCGGCGGCCGACACCGGCAAGGACGGGAAGTACGCGTGTGACTACCCGACCGACCACCTCATGAAGGCCATCAGCGCGAAGTTGAAGGCGAAGAATGCGGCGGTGTTCGCGTTCCTCCAGCGGATGAAGTGGACCGCGCAGGACCAGAACACGGTGACCTCGTACAAGAACCAGGACGGCATGACGATGGAAGCGGCGGCCAAGAAGTGGGTCGACGCGAACCAGGCGACCGTGGACTCCTGGGTCAAGTAGCCCTCGGAACATCCCGACGGTGGACCGGTCCGATCAACGGGCCGGTCCGCTGTCGCGTGTGGGAGGGTGCAGCGCGTGAGCCAGTACGACTTCATCATCGTGGGGGGCGGGTCCGCCGGCTGCGTGCTCGCCAACCGACTGAGCGCCGATCCGTCGAACCGGGTGTTGGTCCTCGAGGCGGGCCGTCCCGATTACAAGTTCGACGTCTTCATCCACATGCCGGCGGCGCTGTCGTTCCCGATCGGCTCCCG
>JBBQXR010000092.1:0-10305 GCA_038209455.1 Acidimicrobiia bacterium | reverse complement strand
GGACGTCGAACTGCACTACCCGACTGATGTGGTGGGGATCGTCGAAGGCGTCCAGCGCGTATCCGTCAGGCCCGGTGTGCACCGGGACCCGGTCCTCCCAGTTGGCGAGGTTCGCAATCCGCTGCTCGTCCAGGGCCATCGCGACATGATGGCAGTCATGGTCTCAGGGGAGTCGGAACGCCATCGACGCTTCGCTTTTCGCGCCGCGCTGATCCGCGGCAGACTCGTCGGCGCACACCCCATTCCGCGCCATCCCCCGGGTCCAGGAGGAATCGATGACCGATGCATGGCTGGATGCGACCGCCCAGGCCGAGTTGGTACGCACCGGTGAGGTGAAGCCGCTCGAACTCGTCGAGGAAGCGATCGCACGCGTCGAGTCGCTGAACCCGCAGCTCAATGCGGTGATCCACACGAACTTCGAGCGGGCGCGAGACAACGCGCGCGGCGACATCCCGGACGGCCCGTTCCGTGGCGTGCCCTTCCTCATCAAGGATGCTGTATGCCACGAAGCGGGCGAGCCGTATCACTTCGGGATGCAGGTTTTGAAGGACCTCGACTGGCACGAGGACACCGACACGTGGCTCGTCGAGCGATACCGGCGCGCCGGGTTCCTCAGCATCGGCCGCACGAACCTGCCCGAGATGGCGAGCACGGTGACGACCGAACCACTCGCCTACGGCGCGACCCACAATCCGTGGGATCTCGACCGGTCGACCGGAGGGTCGAGCGGCGGCGCGGCAGCCGCCGTTGCCTCCGGGATGGTGGCCGCCGCCCACGGCAACGACATGGGCGGGTCCATCCGCTTCCCGGCGTCGATGTGTGGCCTTGTCGGGCTGAAGCCGACCCGTGGGCGCACGACGCTCGGTCCCGATTTCGGTGAACTCTGGGGGCCGACCACGCACGAGCACGTGCTCACCCGTTCGGTGCGTGACACGGCCGGCATCCTCGATGCGGCCCACGGTCCTGGGGTCGGTGACCCCTTCGAGATCGCGCCACCCGTCCGGCCCTACACCGACGAGGTCGGCGCACCCACCGGATCCCTGCGGATCGGGTTCCGGACCATGCGGTGCGATGGGACCGGTGACTCCGATCCCGTCGTCGTGGAGGTGGTGCAGGCTGCGGCACGGTTGTGTGAGTCGCTCGGCCATCGGGTGGCGATGGATGCCGTGGACCCCCTCGACGATCCCGGCTTGAACGCCGCGCTCACACCGCTGTGGGCCGGATTCATCGCGCGGGAGATCGACCGCTGGAGTGAGCGGATCGGACGACCGATCCAAGTCGAGGAACTGGAACCGGCGAACCAGGCATTTCTCAAACTCGCGGAGGGCGTCACTGCTCGTGCGTACCTCCGGGCAATGGAGACGCTGCAGCGGTGGGCACGCGGTGTCGCCGGTTGGTTCGACGATTTCGACGTCCTGATGCTCCCGACGATCCCCGAACCACCGTTCCGGCTCGGGCGGTTGGCCGCGGGCGAGTCCGACGGCTTCGGGCAGCTGCTCGACGCGGGGCGCCTCATCACGTTCACGCTGCCGTTCAACGCGACCGGTCAGCCGGCGATCTCCCTCCCGCTCGGGACGAGCGCCGACGGACTCCCGATCGGTGTGCAGTTCGTGGCACCGTTCGGGCGGGAGGACGTGCTCATCCGGTTGGCATCACAACTCGAGGCCGCCGCCCCCTGGGCCGACCGCCGCCCACCCGTCTCCGCCACGTAGCTCTTCACCGTTCCACCGCGCAAAATGCAGGCCAGGGCCTGCGATTTCGGCGCTGGAAACGGGAGGTGATGGAGCGGGGTCAGAGGTGGAGGCCGCACTCGGTCTTGTCGAGACCGGCCCAGCGACCGGCGCGGGCGTCCTCACCGACGCCGACGGGGCGGGTGCACGGCCAGCAGCCGATGGAGTCGTAGCCCCGCTCGGCCAACGGGTGCATGGGGAGGTCGTGGTCCTTCACGTACCCGGCGACATCCGCGTCGGACCAACCGGCGATCGGGTTCAGCTTCACGAGGCCACGGCTCAGGTCGTAACTCACGAGGGGGGCATTGGCACGCGCCGGGCTCTCGGCCCGTCGGAGACCACTCATCCACGCGGCCTTGCCCTCGAGTGCCCGCTTCATCGGTTCGACCTTGCGGGCCCGACAGCACGCATCGGGATCGTTGTGCCACAGGTCGTCGGGGTCGCGGTCGGGACGGATCACGTTGAGGTTCAGGTCGTAGCGCGCCTTGACCTGCTCCACGTACCAGAGCGTCTCCGCAAAGTGGTACTGCGTGTCGAGGAACGCGACCTCCACGTCGGGGACGGTCTTGTAGACGATGTCGATGAGGACACAGTCCTGGAACGACGCTGCGAGGACGAGGTCCGATCCGTACTCGTCATAGGCCCACGCGATGAGGGCCGAGGCCGGGCGTGAACTGAACCGGTGGTCGATCGCCGCAAGCGCGTCGAGGTCGGGGACGACCGGTGCGGCGCCGATCGAGACGGGCGTTGTCGTCGTGGTGGTGCTCACGTCGCGCACTCGCTTTCGCCGACCTGTGATTCGTAGGGGCCAGTCTCGTCAAAGTCGACGTAGAAGCTGGGGTCTTCCTCGGGGGTGGGGAACACGTCGAGGTCCTTCAGTGTGGTGCCGACCTCCGCCGCGCCACCCGACCGGTCCAGCCAGTCTCGGAACGTCTCGCCCGCGGTGCGTTCGCCGGCAAAGCGGCCGACGACCCGCACGACCGCCTGTGATGCCGTCTTGGCGGGCACCTTGGTGGCCTTCTCGCCGAACTGGATCTCCATCTGACCGACGCGTCCACCGAGCAGCATCTGGTACCCCGGCGCGGCGCGACCGTGGGCGCGACGCTCGAAGCCCATGAAGCCGATGTCGGAGATGTGGTGCTGACCGCACGAGTTGGTGCAGCCCGAGATGTTGACGCGCACGCCGCCGACCTCGGCCAGCCCGGCTTCGTCGAGGGCGCGGTCGATGTCGTTCGCGAGGCCGCGTGATTGCGTGACGGCGAGGTTGCAGGTGTCCGCACCCGGGCACGACACGACGTCGCGTGACATCTCGGCGCCGGCGCGGTGCATGTCGGCTTCGACGAGACGGTCGTACAGCGGTGCGAGCTGGTCGTCGGTGAGGCCGCGCAGCACGAAGTTCTGCCGGTTGGTGATGCGGATCTCGACGTCGAACTCGCGCTGGATGTCGGCGAGCTGGCGGAACTGCGCCGTCGTGATGTCGCCGAGCTTGGCGTGCGCGTACGCGCTCACGGTGCCGTTGGCGCGACCGCGCACGACATTGGCCAGCTCCCACTTGCGGTACGGGTCGAGGCCCGAGAACTCGATCGGCACCCCGCCGTCGGCGACGACCTCGGTGCCCATGCCGGCCGGCGCGTCACCACCCGCTTCGACGATGGCCGGCACGCCGCCCGGGTAGGTGGCCGACGCGCGGAGGAACTTGCGCTCCTTGACGATCCGCTCGCGCAGCTCGTCGATGCCCATGGTGTCGACCAGCCACTTCATGCGGGCGCGCAGCTTGTTGTCGCGATTGCCGAAGTGGTCGAACGTCCGCAACGTCGCTTCGATGGTGGCCAGCAGATCTTCGCGGCTCGTGAACTCTTCCAGCGCCTGCGCCGGGTGGGGGTTCGCGCCGAGACCACCGGCGAGGAAGACGCGGAAGCCGGGCTCCACGGTGCCGTCCTCACGCGGGCGGGAGACGCCGACCACGCCGACGTCGTTGAACATCGCCTGGCCACAGTCGGTCGCGCAACCGCTGAAGTTGATCTTGAACTTGCGCGGCATCCGCTGCGAGAGCGGGTTGCGGAGGAACCACTGGAAGGTGGCCTCGGCCCAGGGCGAGATGTCGAGCACCTCATACGGGCACGCGCCGGCGAGGTGGCACCCGGCGACGTTGCGCACGGTGTCTCCACACGCCTCGCGGCTGGTGAGTCCGACCGACGCGAGCATGCGCAGCACCTCGGGGGTGTCCTGCAACTGCACGAAGTGGAACTGTGCGTTCTGACGGGTGGTGAGGTGACCCCAGCCGCGTGAATAGGTCTCGGAGATCGAGGCGAGCATCTCGAGCTGCTCGGCGTCGATGCGCCCGTAGGGGATCTTCACCCGCACCATCTGGTTGGTGCCGCCCTGGCGCTGCCCGTAGATGCCCTGGTTCAGGCGACTGACCCGGAAGACGTCCTCGTCGAGGGTCCCTGCGAGGTACTCGTCGATCGCGGTGGAGAAGCGGACGATCTCCTCGTCGATCTCGGGCTCGAGGGGACGGGCTCGTAGCTCTTCGATGTTGATGGCCATCGGTGTCCTTCAGGGCATGGCACCGGCAGTGCGCGTCCACCGGTCCCGGTCGGGAGAGAGGGGAGGCGGTCGAGTGTGCGTCTGGTCAGACGCAGTCGCCGCCCACGGCATGACACAGCTCGTCGCGAACCTCATGGGGGGTCACGCCTTGAGCGATGCTCGGTGCACCGTGGGCTCGAATCACGGTTTTCACCCTACCCGGGACGGTCCCGAAATACCAGTGGATTGGTCGGCAATTTTCCCGACTGTGACACTCGGCTTTGTGTTCCGGGCCGGAATACGGGCTGGAACGCGTCCGCGTCCGCTTCCGGGTCGGGGCGCTGGGCGCGGACCGAACGCGCACAGTGGCAGGACCGCGGCTGGGCACCTACGCTCCGCCGGTCTACTGCCTGGGGGGATTCATGCGGGTACGTCTTGGTGTCATCGGTGCGACCGTGCTCGTGCTCGGTCTGATCTTCGGGCTACCCGGAACCGGCGGCGCCGCGCTGCGGTCGGATCATGGCAAGCCGGGCAAGCCACGGGTGCTGCTCGTCGGGACCTATCACGGCAAGGCGGGCGACTTCACCACGGTCCAGGCCGCGGTCGACGCTGCCCGGCCCGGCGACTGGGTCCTCGTCGCTCCCGGCGACTACCACGAGCGGGCCGACTACCGGGCCGACGGCGGTGCCACCGAGGCGGGCGGTGCCCTCCTCATCACCACGCCCGCCGTGCACGTCCGTGGCATGGATCGGAACCGCGTCGTGATCGACGGCACCAAGCCGGGCGCGCCGACGTGTTCGTCCGCGCCGGGTGACCAGGACTTCGGGCCGCGCAGCGCGGTCGATGCCCCCGTCGGTCGCAATGGTGTGTTCGTGTCGAAGGCCGACGGTGTCTCGGTCGAGAACCTCACCGCGTGCAACTTTCTCAACGGTCGCGGTGGTGGCAACGAGATCTGGTTCAACGGTGGCGACGGCAGCGGGACGGTCGGACTGGGCGCATTCAAGGGTGACTACCTGTCCGCGACTTCGAGTTACTTCGCCGCCGGCACCCCGCAGGCGGAGTACGGGATCTTCGTCTCGAACGCGGGCGGCCCGGGCGTCATCGACCACAGCTACGCGAGCAACATGGCCGACAGCTCCTATTACATCGGGGCCTGTCCCGACTGTCAGACGACGCTGATCCGTGCTCACGCGCAGGGCTCGGCACTCGGCTACTCCGGCACGAACTCCGGCGGGCGGCTCGTCATCGCGGGCTCCGAGTTCGACCACAACAAGACCGGGATCTCGACCAACAGTCAGAACAACGACGATGCGCCGTCGCCCCAGGACGGGAGTTGTCCGGTCGGCGTCCCGACGACGAGTGCGATCCGGTCCTGCACGTTCTTCGCCCTCAACAACATCCACGACAACAACAATCCGAACGTTCCCAGTTCCGGCAGCGCCGATCTCGGCCCCGTCGGGACCGGCATGGTGGTGTCGGGCGGCCGTCACGACACCATCGCGTTCAACCGGGTCGCGGACAACGGCGCGTGGGGGATCCTGCTCGTTCCGTTCCCGGACACCGGGACGAACCCGCCGGCCATCGCGAACTGTGCCGGCGGTATCGATCACCCGACCGGCCTGCTCGGCAGTCTCGGCGTCACCTGCTTCTTCGACGACTACGCGAATGAGGTTGTCGGCAATGCGATGAGCCACAACGGGTTCTTCGGCAACGAGTCGAACGGCGACTTCGGTGACCTGAGCGACCAGCACGACGTCGGCAACTGTTTCCACGCCAACACGAACCCGCTCGGGGTCACGTCCGCGCCGGCGAACATCCAGACCAGCCACGGCACGTGCGGCGTGCCGAACGCTGGCGCCGACATCTTGAGCCCGTTCTCGTTGCAGGTCATCTGCGACACCGAGGCATTCGGTCCGTGTGCGAACGACGCGACCCACAACTACCCGCGTCAGACCAACGTCGTGCTCACTCCGCTCCCGCGTGAGGAGAGCATGCCGAACCCGTGTGCCGGAGTACCCGACAACCGTTGGTGTCGTGGCGAGCACGATCACCATCACGATCACGGGGGCAAGCACTGACCTGGGTCGTGGCGCGAAGCTGCGCGCCATGAGCCGGATCGCGGATCGCCTCGTCGAACTCGGGATCGAACTCCCGCCGGTGTTCCCGCCGGCCGGGAACTACCTGGGGTGTGTCCAAAGCGGTGACCTGCTCCATGTGGGCGGGCACGGTCCCGTCTCGGGCGCGACGGTCGTGACCGGCAAGGTCGGCGGCACCGTCGGCCTGGAGGACGCCCGCGCGGCCGCCCGGACGACCGGCCTGTCGATCCTGGCGACGATGCAGGACGAACTCGGCGACCTCGACCGGGTCCGGCGCATCGTGAAGGTGTTCGGGATGGTCAACGTGGCCCACGGGTTCAACCAGACCCCGGCGGTGATCGACGGCTGCTCGGACCTCCTCGTCGAGGTGTTCGGCGAACGCGGTCGCCACGCCCGATCCGCGGTCGGCCTCGCGGAGTTGCCGTTCGACATCGCGGTCGAGATCGAACTCATCGCGGAGGTCGAGTAGCCGATGGCGCGGGCGCCGGGCCGCAAGGAGATCGCGGAGCCCGCGGCGCCCGAACTCGCAGAGGCGCCCGAACCGCGAGTCACGGTCGCCGCGGGTGACGATCTGGTCGAGGTCGAGCTCCGCGACTGCGACCTCGCCGGGATCGACGCCTCCCACGCCCGGTTGGTGCGATCCCAGCTCCACGCCACACCGTTCACGGGCGCGCGCCTCCGGTCGGTCGGTCTCGTCGACGTGCTCGTGACGGACGGCGAGTTCTCGGGTGCCGACCTCCACGATGCGTCCCTGCTGCGCGTGGAGTTTCGCAACTGCCGGATGACCGGGGTCAACTTCTCCGAGGCGGAGTTCCGTCACGTGCGCTTCGTCGCTTGCAAACTCGACGATGCGAACCTCCGTATGGCCCGCCTCGATCACGTCTGGTTCGAGGATTGCTCACTCGTCGAGGCTGATCTCGCCGGTACGTCGCTCGGCTCCGTGAGAATGGACCGCTGTGATCTCGAAATGCTCGACGTGTCCCGAGCGGTGGCGACGTCCCTCGACCTGCGCGGCAGCCGGTTCGCATCGCTCCGGGGCGCGGGCGGGCTGCGGGCCGTGCGCATCGGTGCGGACCAGGTGGTGGCCTTCGCCCTCGGTGTGTTCGCCGAGACCGGTGTCCGCATCGACTGACCCTTCGGCCCGCAGCGCGTGGGCGGCGCAGTTGTAGCCTCCGCGCCTATGCGCATGTCCTCGCTCTTCGTACGCACGTTGCGTGATGATCCGGCCGACGCAGAAGTGGTCAGCCACAAGCTCATGGTGCGGGCCGGGCTGATCCGGCGGGTGGCCTCGGGCATCTACTCCTGGTTGCCACTCGGGAACCGCGTGCTCCGCAACGTGGCCCAGATCGTGCGCGAGGAGATGGACGACGCCGGTGCCCAGGAGGTCTCGCTGCCCATCGCGCAGCCGCTCGACCTCTGGAAGCGGTCGGGCCGGGACGAGGCCTACGGCGACATGATGTTCCGGGTCAAGGACCGCAAGGACAATTGGTACGCGATGGCCCCGACCGCCGAAGAGGTGGTCACCACACTCGTGGCGGGCGAGTACTCGAGCTACCGCGACCTCCCGGTGAACCTGTACCAGATCAACTGGAAGTACCGGGACGAACTCCGGCCGCGCTTCGGTGTGCTCCGAGGTCGTGAGTTCCTGATGAAGGATGCGTATTCGTTCGACGCCGACCTCGCCGGACTCCAGCGGAGCTACGAGCAGATGTACGACGCGTACACGAAGGTCTTCACCCGCTGCGGGCTGACGTTCCGGTCGGTCAAAGCGCAGTCGGGCGAGATCGGTGGCGACACGAGCCAGGAGTTCATGGCGGTCGCGGCGATCGGTGAGGACGCCTTCGTGTGGTGCGAACACTGTGACTACGCCGCCAACACGGAAGCGGCGACTCGGCGGCCGGCGCCGGACGTCACGATGCCGGATCTCCCGGCGCGGGAGCCGGTGCACACCCCCGACATGCCCGGCATCGACGTGGTCGCCGCGCACCTCGGCACCACCGCCGACCTGCTGATGAAGGCGATCGCGTTCGACGTCGAGGGCGACCTCGTGCTCGCCCTCGTCCCGGGTGACCGCGAGGTCAACGAATACGCAGTCGCGGCCGCGTACGCACCGGCGACCGTGCGGCTCTACACCGATGCCGACTTCGCCGCGCACCCCGAGATCCCGAAGGGCTACATCGGACCCGATTTCACGGGCGCGGCGTGCACCATCGCGGACTCGTCGCTGCGCGCACCGCACGGCTGGGTGACCGGCGCGAACGAGGTGGACCACCACGCGAAGCACATGGTGCTGTCTCGCGACTTCACCCCCGCGGCCTGGGGCGAGATCGTCGTCGTGGAACCGGGGGACGCGTGTCCCAACTGCGGTGAGCCGTTGCGCATCGACCGCGGCATCGAGGTCGGTCATGTGTTCCAGCTCGGCGACAAGTACTCCAAGTCGCTCGGCGCGGTCTACACCGACGACGCGGGCGCCGAGCACCCGATGGTCATGGGTTGCTACGGCATCGGCGTGAGCCGCATCCTTTCTGCGGTCGTCGAGGAACATCACGACGAGCACGGGCTCTGTTGGCCCGCGTCCGTTGCCCCGTACCAGGTGCACCTCATCGTGATTCCCGGTCGGGGCGACGGGGCGGCCGCGGTCAACGCAGCGGCGGACGAGCTGTATTCGCGGCTCCGGGGTCGCGGGATCGATGTGCTGTTCGACGATCGCGATGTCAGCCCCGGGATCAAGTTTGCCGACGCCGACCTGCTCGGAATGCCGGTGCAGCTCACCTTGGGTGCGAAGGGGTACGCACGCGGGATCGTCGAACGGAAGATCCGTGCGACGGGGGAGCGGGACGAAGTGGGGCTCGACGCGGCGGTCGAGGCGGTCGCATCCGAGCGCCGTACGCGAGGTTGACGGCGTGACTCAGCCGGTGACCGCGCCCGTCTCGCCGATGCTCGCCAAGCTGGTCCGGGACATGCCGGCCGGTGACACGTGGTGGTACGAACCCAAGTGGGACGGCTTCCGATGCATCGTGTTCCGCGACGGCGACGACGTGGAACTGGGATCACGTAACGAGCGACCACTCACCCGGTATTTCCCCGAGCTGATGGACCCGATCCGAGCCAGCCTGCCCGAGCACGCGGTGCTCGACGGTGAGATCGTGATCCTGGGTGAGCACGGCCTCGACTTCGACATGCTCTCGCAGCGGATCCATCCGGCCGCGAGCCGGATCGAGAAGCTGGCCGGAGAGATCCCGGCTGCGTTCGTGGCCTTCGACCTGCTCGCCGTCGGCGGCCAGGATCTCCGACTGCGGCCCTTCCGCGAGCGGCGGGCCGCGCTCGAAGAGGCGCTGGCCGATCCGGCCCCGTCGGTATTCCTGACGCCGCTCACCCGCGACCGTGCCGTTGCGCAGGAGTGGTTCGAACAGTTCGAGGGCGCAGGACTCGACGGTGTGATCGCCAAGGGCACCGAGGATCCGTATCGCGAGGGCGAACGGGGCTGGCTGAAGATCAAACACCTCCGTACCGCGGATTGCGTGGTCGCGGGTTACCGCGTGCACAAGGACGGCAAGGGTGTGGGCAGCCTGCTCCTCGGGTTGTACGACGAAGGCGGCACCCTCCATCACGTCGGGGTTGCGTCGAGCTTCAACGCGAAGATGCGAGCCGAGTTGGTGGACGAACTCGCGCCGTTGCGTGCCGGCGCGCTCGACGCGCATCCGTGGGGCGACTGGGCCGAGGCCGCGGCCGCTGATGCGGGCGATGGGCAGCGCAAGCCCGGTGGGCTCAGTCGGTGGAACGCCAAGAAGGACCTGAGCTGGGAACCATTGCGCATCGAACGGGTCGCCGAGGTGGCCTACGAGCACATGCAGGGTGACCGGTTCCGTCACACGGCGCGATTCCAACATTGGCGTCACGACCGCACGCCCGCTTCGTGCACGTATGAGCAACTCGTGGTGCCGGTCCCCGTC
>JBBQXR010000091.1:0-10347 GCA_038209455.1 Acidimicrobiia bacterium | reverse complement strand
AGGGCGACGTCCTGCCCCACGAACGGACACTCCCGAAGGCGAAGAGCGACCGCCTCGCGCTGCTCCGCGCCACGCGAGTCAACCTCGATCCCATCTGGGGCCTCACCCCGGTCACCGGCCTCGCGGCCATTGCGACCCGCGCGATCCCGCTCGCGTCGACCGTCGACGACGACGGCGTCCGTCACGAGCTGGGCTCGATCACCGATCCGGAGGACATCAACCTCATCCGCAAGATCGTCGCCGACGAGCCCGTCGTGCTCGCCGATGGTCATCACCGCTTCGAGACCGCGATCGCCTACCGCGAGGAGCGGCGCGCGGCGGGCATCACCGAAGCCGGCGACGAGGCGGTCATGTGTCTCGTGGTCGAACTCGCCGAGGAACACCTCTGGGTGCAGCCGATTCACCGCGTGTTGCGCAACGTGGCGTCTTCCACCGGCCTGCGCTTGGCTCTCGCCCGGAAGTTCCGCATCGTCGACGCCGCGCCCAACACACCGGAGGCGTTGGCGCACCTCATCGAGACGATCCGCGACCAGGGCGGGGTCGGCCTCGTGGATACCGAGGGGCTCGCCCGCCTCGTGGCCGATGCCGACGATCTCGCGCGTGTGCGAGCTGAGCTCGAACCGGTCCTCGCCGAGGTGCCATCGGCCTGGTTCGACGCGGTGGCCGAGGACGCGCTCGGAGACGCGGAGATCACCTACCGCCACGACGCCGCGGCCATTGCCGCGATGGTCGCGTCGGGCGATGCGGACGCGGCGATCCTGCTCGCGCCGGTCACCGTGGAGCAGATCCGGTCCGCCGCCAAGGCCCGCGTCCGGATGCCCCAGAAGACCACCTTCTTCGCCCCGAAGCCCCGCACCGGCCTCGTGTTCCGCAGCCTCGACGACGACTGACCCGGGTTCCCAGCACGAGCTCGCCGCTGGCATAGCGCCAGCGAAGAAACTCAGTTCGAGAGCCGTTCCGCGTGGCGGTCCGGACGCGCGCAGGTTCCGGCCGCTATCGTCGGCCCCGGCAGGCAAGGCAGGAACGGCAGGCAGGGCAGAAAACAATGCGCAGATTCTTCGCGGCGATCGTCGTGTTGGCGACGATCGCCATCTCGCTCCCATCGATCGCCGACGCGACGGTGACCCCCAAGACGGCGTTGATGTACGGAGACTCGTTGACCTTCGAGTCGCGCGCGCAGATCGTCAACCAGTTGCAGTCGAAAGCGGGGTGGCACGGATATGTGCACTCCTTCGGAGGGACCGCATTGTGCGATTGGCTCCCGTGGATCGCCGCCGACCTCGCCACCTATCACCCGTCGATCGTGGGAATCGAGACGGCGGGGAACATCGGGACCCGGCCGTGTTCCGCGGAAGTTCCGGGTTCCGACGCGTACTACGCCGATTACCTGGTCGCCCTGAACTCATTCTTCTCCCAGGTGACCGCGTCTGAAGCGAAGGTCGTGTATTTCACGCCACCGCCGTTCACCGATCCGTTGCGGACCGCGATCACCACACGGATCACTGCGATGGTCAAGACCCTCGCTTACCAATATCACGGAGTCAGCATCGCAGGAACCATGCGAACTGCGCTCTCCAACGCGGGCAAGTACACCGAAACGAAAACCTGCCTCTCGACTGAAACCGCAGCAATGGGCTGCACCGCGGGACGGATACCGATCCGGACCGTCGCGGGTTTGCCGGATGCCGGTCTTCACCTGTGCCCGACCGGTATCGCCTCTGCACCGGCGGGCGTGTGTCCGGTCTACAGCTCGGGCGAATTCCGCCTCGGGCGAACAGTTGCGAACTCGCTTGCTGCGCCGCCGAAGCCCTATCTGCTCTGAGCATGAGCCGAACCTGGTGAGCTACATCCCGCATCGGTGACGGAGCCGCCAGCGTGAAGTCCTCATGACTGAGGCCACTCGGCGGGTCATGACACAATCACGGCGCGTGGGGACTCTTCCGAAATGACCGAGCCCGGAGGGGTACCCCCACCGTTCACCATGGGCGCCGAAGCAGATTGCGAGCGCCACTGGTCTCTGGCCGAGTGGCTGATGCTCGCTCTGGTGCTCGCGCCGTTCGTCGTCGGATTCTTCGCGGTCGTGTTCGGCGTCGGGTCCGACTATCACGCACTGGCCGACAACGCAATCAACGAGCTGAGAGTTCGCGACATCGGGCATTACTCGGTACTGCTCGGACCGTTCTCACGCGACGGCTGGAGTCACCCGGGCCCAGCGATGTACTACGCGCTGGTGCTGCCGTACCGACTGCTCGGCAGCAACTCGTCCAGCATGCTCGCCGGCACGCTCGTGATCAACGGCATCGCCAGTGGCAGCTCCGTGGTGGTTGCCCGCCGGATCGGCGGCCGACCGGCGATGGCCGTGTTCGCGTTTTCGATCTCGATCGTGGTCGCGAACCTCGGAGCAGGCCTCGTGCGAGATCCGTGGAATCCCTACCTCACCGTGCTTCCCTTCGCGTTGCTGTTCGCCGCCGCGTGGGGGCTCGCCATCGGCCGCACGTGGTATCTACCGCTCGTCGCGTTCGTCGCCACGTTCGAGGTGCAGACCCACATCGGCTATCTCCCGATCGCCGGCGCCATCGTCGCTTGGAGCCTCGTCGGATGGATCGCCACTTGGAATCGCTGTCGTTCTCAGGCCGATCCCGCTTCCGACCGTCGGGTCACCCCACTCCTCCTGCCGACACTGGCAACGATCGTCCTGCTCGGCGTGATGTGGGCTCCACCGATCGTCGATCAGATCGGCGGGTCCGGCAACCTCGACACCGCACGTGCGTACTTCACCCGCGACACCCCGACACGCGGATTGCGCGCGGGATACCGCGCGGTGGCCGAGGCGTACACGGTGACTCCGGACTGGCTCCTCGGCGCCGCCCCACCGGGCGAGTTCTCCGGTGAACCCCTGAGCGTGCTGCACCCCCAGTGGCCGTTGCTGGCCGCGATCTTCCTTGCGATCGCGGCGCTCTCCTGGAAGCGGCAGTCGCGTGCCATCCGACAACTCGCGATCGGATTGACCGTCGCCGCCGCTATCTCCGTGGCCGCACTCGCACGCACTCCGGGACTCATCTACGACTATCGGCTGCGCTGGTTATGGCTCCTCGGCGCGCTCACCTTCGCCACAACCGTCTGGATGGCGGTCCGGGCGTGGATTCACGCACGTCGGGCGATCGCGGTCGTCGCAGCATGCGTCGGCGCGATCCTGCTCGTCACGGGATCAGCCGGTGTCGTGTCCGCCACATCGACGGACGTTCCCGATGCGACCTATGTCGCCCGGATGGCCACGCTCAGCCGCCAGACGCTGGCGCAGGTCCGGCCCGGGCCGGGAACCGTCGTCGTCCGGCCGGCGAGTTTTCTCGGGTATCTCTACCTGAGTGGGCTCGTCCTCCAACTCGAGGAGGCCGGTGTCCGCGTTCGCGTCGACGACAACCCGGTGGACCGCCTGTCGTTCGGTGCGCATCGCGTCCACGGCGGTGAACCAGTGCGTTCGGTGTTGTCGATCGCAGTGGACGAATCGGTCGACCGGGTTGGCGCGCTGCCGGGACAGCGGGAGATCGCGTACTGGGGCGCCGAGTCACGCACCCGCCGGACAGCCGACGCGAAGCTGCTCGCGCGGCTCTATATCAGGGCCCGATCCGGTGACCGGTCGAAGTCGCTCCAGGACCAGATCAACCGGGTGGTCGCCCGCCGAGCGGCGATCGCCGTCTTCGAGTCCCGATCCCCGTCGTCGACCGCGAAGGCCGGTTAGCTGTCAGCTCGCGGTGACGTCCCACACGCCGCCCGATTCGAGCAGCGCGCGGAGATCACCGGGACCGCGGGTGGCCTGCGCGGCACCGAGCTGGGTCTGGACCTCGGCCTCGTAGGTCGGCCGCGCAACGGCCCGCAGCACGCCCATCGGCGTGGGGCTCGTCGGCGTCTCGGCCAACCGTGAAAGCGCGAACGCAACGGTGGGATCGTGACGCGTCTCGTCGTGGACCAGCAGCGCGCCTTCGCCGACCTCGGCGACGGTCACGACCTCGGCCTCGCCGTACTCGTTGAGGCGCACGCCGTACTGCTGCTCCGCGCCGAACCGGATCGGCTCACCGTGATGCAGGTTCACGAGCATGTCGGGACGCTTGTCCTTGCTCGTGATGTGTTCGAACGCGCCGTCGTTGAACACGTTGCAGTTCTGGTAGATCTCGACGAACGCCGCACCCTTGTGCTCGTGCGCGCGCCGGAACACCTCCTGCATGTGCTTGCGGTCGAGGTCATGGGTGCGGGCGACGAAACTCGCCTCCGCACCGATGGCAACCGAGATCGGGTTGAACGGGTAGTCGAGCGACCCGAACGGCGAACTCTTGGTGACCTTGCCGACCTCGGACGTCGGTGAGTACTGACCTTTGGTGAGCCCGTAGATCTGATTGTTGAACATCAGGATCGTCAGGTTCACGTTGCGGCGCAGCGCATGGATGAGGTGGTTGCCGCCGATGGAGAGCCCGTCGCCGTCGCCGGTCACCACCCACACGTCGAGGTCGGGACGTGCCACCGCGACCCCGGTTGCGAACGCGGGCGCGCGCCCGTGGATGCTGTGGATCCCGTAGGTGTTCATGTAATACGGGAAGCGACTCGAACAGCCGATCCCGGACACGAACACGGTGTTCTCGGGCCGGACGCCGAGGTCGGGCATCATCAGTTGCAGTGCGGTGAGCACGGAGTAGTCACCGCATCCGGGACACCACCGGACCTCCTGGTCCGACGAGAAGTCCTTCTTGGTCAGGGTGACCGGGTCAGCCATTGATCATCTCCAGCATCTTCGTTTCGATCTCTGCGGCGCGGAACGGCAGGCCCTGCACCTTGGTCAGACTCTTCGCGTCCACGAGATACTCGGCCCGGATCAACCGGGACAACTGGCCGAGGTTCATCTCGGGGATGAGCACCTTCGAGTACCGGCCGAGCACCTCACCGAGGTTGGCCGGGAACGGATTGAGGTGGACGAGGTTCGCAGTGGCGACCGACTTGCCGCCCGCGCGGACGCGACGGGCGCCGGCCTTGATCGAACCCCAGGTGCTCCCCCAGCCGAGCACGAGCAGCTCCGCGTCACCGGTCGGGTCGTCGACCTCCACCGGCGCGATGTCGTTCGCGATGCCGGCGATCTTCTGCGCCCGGAGGTGGACCATCAGCTCGTGGTTGACCGGGTCGTAGTTGACGTTGCCGGTGCCGTCCTGCTTCTCGATGCCACCGATGCGGTGCATGAGTCCGGGAGTACCGGGGATCGCCCAGGGTCGAGCCAACGTTGCCTCGTCCCGCACGTACGGCCAGAACTCGGTGGTGCCGTCCTCGTTGAGGTGGTTCGGCTCGGTCGTGAAGGGCACCGAGATGTCGGGGAGCTGATCGACGTCGGGGAACAGCCAGGGCTCGGAGCCGTTGGCGAGGTACCCGTCGGTCAACACGATCACCGGCGTCCGGTACTTCAGCGCGATGCGGGCGCCCTCGAACGCGGCGTCGAAACAGTTGCTCGGCGAGTAGGCCGCGACGATCGGCAGCGGGGCCTCACCGTGGCGGCCGTACATCGCGAGCATGAGGTCGGCCTGCTCGGTCTTGGTGGGCAGACCGGTCGACGGCCCACCGCGCTGCACGTCGACGAGGATCAACGGCAGCTCGAGACTCAGCGCGAGTCCGAGTGCCTCGGCCTTGAGGTCCACGCCGGGACCACTCGTCGCCGTCACTCCGAGCTGACCGGCGAACGCGCCACCGATGGCCACACTGATCGCCGCGATCTCGTCCTCGGCTTGCATCGTGCGAACGCCGAAGTTCTTGTGCTTCGACAGTTCGTGGAGGATGTCGGACGCGGGCGTGATCGGGTACGACGCGTAGAGGATCGGCAACTTGGCCTGCTGACCCGCGGCGATGAGGCCGTAGGCGAGGGCCACGTTGCCGGAGATGTTCCGGTAGCGGCCCGGCGGCAGCGTTGCGGGCTGTACCTCGAACGGGCTCTCGAAGATCTCGGCGGTCTCTCCGAAGTGGTAGCCGGCCTTGAACGCGGCGAGGTTCGCGTCGCGCACGATGGTGTTCTTCGCGTACTTCTCGCCGATCCAGGTGACGATGCCTTCGACCGGACGGGTGTACATCCATGTGATGAGCCCGAGCGCGAAGAAGTTCTTCGAGCGCTCGGCGTCTCGGGGCTTGGCACCGGTTCCCTTGGTGGCTTCCACCGTGATGCTCGTCATCGGCACGGGGTAGACGGTGAACGCGGCGAGGGTGTCGTCCTCGAGCGGGTTGCCGTGGTATCCGGCCTTCTCGAGGTTGCGGGCCTCGAAGGCATCGGTGTTGGCGATGATCGAGGCGCCGGGGGGCAGGTCACCGAGGTTGGCCTTGAGCGCCGCGGGGTTCATAGCGACGAGCAGGTTCGGGACGTCGCCCGGAGTGACGATGTCGAAGTCTGCGATGTGGACCTGGAAGCTCGAGACCCCGGCGATCGTGCCGGCCGGCGCGCGGATCTCGGCGGGATAGTTCGGGAGGGTCGCGAGGTCGTTGCCGAACGCGGCGCTCACGTCGGTGAAGCGGTCCCCGACCAGCTGCATGCCGTCACCCGAGTCGCCGGCGAAGCGGATGACCACTCGATCTAGCGTCTCGGGTCGACGAACCGCCGATGTCGTGTCGGTCACGTGATCCCTCGCTTCGTTCCCCCAGAGCGGTCGGATCCGGTCGAAACGTCCTTCGGACCAGCTCCGTGTCCCGTTCCGGGTGGGGGTTCCGGACCGAGATCTCGAGTCTTGATGTTCGAGCCGTGGCTCGGGCAAAACACCGGTGTCGGCATCTGTCGACGCGGCGTCACCACTGTACCGGGAGTGGCCACAGATACTGGTCATGGCAGGACAGATCCACGCGCGAGCGCTGCGCTCGACCCGTAATCTCGCCCGGGTGGCGACCGGCATTCCAGATCCCCTCTTCATCCTGGCGATCGACCGCCGCGCCGGACTCGCCCGGGATCTCCTCGGCGCCACCCACGAGCACGCGCCCGATGTCCGAGAGCGCCTCGTCGCGGCCAAGGCCACGGTCGCCGAGGGATTCGAGTTGGCGGTGGAGACCGCCGGCCGCCCTTGCGGGGCAGGGCTCCTGGTCGACGAGGAGTTCGGAGCCGACCTCGCACGCCGGGCTCGGGAACGCGGCGAACTCCTCGCCATGCCGGCCGAGCGCGCCGGGCTCGACTGGTTCGAGCCGGAATACGGCGACGACTTCGCCACCCATATCGAAGCGTTCGACGCTCCGTTCGTGAAGGTGCTCGTGCGGCACAACCCGGACGGCGATTCGGAACACCATCGGCGCTCGATCGTCGGACTGGGCCGCATTGCGCGATGGGTCGCCGACCACGGCCGCCACCTCCTGCTCGAACTCATCGTCCCCGCGACACCCCACCAACTCGCAGAAGCAGGCAGCGAAACCGCCTACGACCGCGACGTACGTCCGGCGCTCGCGGGCCAGGTCATCGCGATGTTCCAGGCCGCCGGCATCGAGGCCGACGTGTGGAAACTCGAAGGCTTCGACCGCCGCGACGATGCGTGGATGGTGTCGGAACAGATTCGGGCCGGCGGTCGGGACCATGTCGGCTACGTGGTGCTCGGACGGGGCGCTCCCGAGGCGCGGGTCGACCACTGGCTCCGAACGAGTGCCGGGGTCCCCGGCTGCCGGGGATTCGCCATCGGGCGCAGTATCTGGCGGGACCCGATCGTCGACGAGCTCGCCGGTCACTGCTCCCACGCCGACGCCGTCGAGGCCGTGGCGCGCAACTACCTCCGCGCCATCGAGGTCTTCACTTCGTAGCCGCGACCATCGCGTCGGCGACCGCACGGGCGTAGCGAACGGCTCCACCCGAATACACCGGACAAACGATCGGAGCGTTCGGCACCAGCCCGGCGGGACAGAGGTGCAACCCGGAGTCCAGAAGCCCCGGCCGCGTGCGCACCGAGATCCGACCCGAGGGACCGCAGCGATGCTGATGGACCTCCGTCGACGAACACGGCAGCGTCTCGGAATAACGGCCGTGGTCGGAGAGCGCGTCCCGAACGGCAGTCGACACCATCACCCCCGGATGCTGCGGCAACAGTGACCTGACGATGGCGGCGACCCGACGCGCGGCAGCTTCGCGAGCGGGGTCCGCGAACGGTGGCGGCTCGAAGTACACGACGCGGGCCCCGGCACTCGTCGCTTCGTCGAAGATGCCGACCAGTGCGTCTCGATACCTCCGGTAGTACTCCGGAGATCCCAACGGGACACCGCCCGCGCTGCTCATCATGCACTTGGTCGCGGCCGAGTCACCTGCGGACAGGAGACCCACCACTGCGGGACGGGCCGTCCGGAGTTCGCGCGGGAAACCCTTCAGCCAGTCGCAGGGCGCGAGCAGTCCCCGTGCCCGGACCCGCACCCCCCAGCCGTGGTGCGCTCCGACATCCATCATCATCAGATCGCTGGCTTCCACTCCGAGTCCGTCGCCGAGGAACAGCGCACGGTGCCGGGGCGTCCGGGCGGTCACGACTCCCCCATCAGGGAGCACCGCCGGCGTCTCGGTCAGGAACGCGGCCCGCCCGGCGAGCGCCGCTTGTAGCCCCTGCGCCTTGCGGAGCGCGGCGGGCTTCGGTGTGATCCCGGGTCGGATGAGCGACGCGATCTCGATCCGCGCCCGCATCCGCTCCTGAGCGGACAAGGAAGACACGAATGCCACCTGGTCGCCGGGCAACGTCGGCCCGCGGCTGTCGATTTCGTCATCCGACAGAATCGTCAAGCGCCGCGCCGGGGTCCCGGCCGTCAGGCTGTCCGGCCCGTACCGGAGTCGGTTCTCCGGGAGCGCGGCGACTCGTGGTTGATAGCCCGCACGTCCGAGTCGAAGGATGATTCCCGGGATGTCGAGGGACGCGGCAAACGAGGTACCGGTCAGTTCGATCGGACCGCGGGGCGAAACGTGGTGTCGGATCTGGCTCGCGAGTCGGTCGACCGTCTTGGATTCCTGGTAGCCCGGCGGGTCGGCTGCCAACAACGTCGAGATTCCGAGGAGGACCAACACGCACCCGGCCACTGCCGCGGTCAGCGGCGCCCCGACGGTCACCGCACGCGGTAGCCGCGCCGCGGAGACCAAACCGAGTCCCCATACCGTCGCGACGACCACCAACATCGCCACGACCCACAACCAACGGAGTCGGTATTCGTACATCGGCCCGACCGTCCGAGCCAGGATGGGAATCGAAGCAATCACGACGACGCCGAGCAGGAGCAACAGACTCCGCACGGGCGACCTCCCACGTCTCCCGAGCAGTATCAGCGCGGTCGCGTACGGGAGCAGCAACCACGGAACCTGTGTCGCGCCGAGCGCCGTCGGTTCTCGGGTGATCGCCATGACGGGGCGTAACCCGACGATCCAGTCGGGTCGCAGCGTGAACTGGGCGAACGTGGCGCGCATCCCGTCGACCAGGCTCTTGGTCGCGCCACCGTTGGTGAGGTATCGGAACGTGTTCCGCAAGTTTCCCGGCGTCTGGATGAGCTGTTCGATCGCCGGCGGCGCCCACAAGACCAGACCGACAATGCCGAGCCACACCAGTGGTCTCATCCCGCGGGGTTGCCCGTCCGGCGCGGGCAACCGGCGGTGTACGACGACGAGGACCACGGTGTATACGAGGCACACCGCCACGAGCCCCCCGTAAAGAATGTGCGTCTGGACGCAGAAGGTGCCGATGGCCCCACCGAGCGGAAGCGCGAACCGATCACCGTTGATCGCAGCCCACATGCAGAGGATGAACAACGCGAAGGGAAGGATCGTCACGAACGGATTCCAGGGGTTCCAGAGCAGGCCACTCGGAAGTCGCACGAACAGCCAGGCGAACCCCAACCCGACGCCGATCGCAAACGGGCGGCCGCCCCATCGGTGCGCGATCACGATCGACGCGAAGACTGCGAGTCCGTTCATCACGATGGCGCCGACCATCAACGCGCCGGAAGTGGATCCGAAGATTCGATAGGGAATCCACATCAGGTAATAGAACAACGGACCCGGATGACTCCACACCCCGCGGGAGTAGGGACCCAGGAGCACGAGTCGCTGCCCGAGCTGGCGGACCACGATCTCGTTCAACGCGTTGTCGTCGTTCGCGTGATACGAACCGCCGAAATGGACCAGGACGTACACCGCGGCGATGAGCAGGGGCAGCGTCACAGCCGCCGCCAACATCACGACGAACCGGTCGATGCGATGGGGAACGTCCGCACCGGCGGGCCGTACGGGTCGCAGGATGGCGGTCACTGGGATTCTCCCGAACGTTCCGCGGCTGAGCGAAGGGCCGGGATGCTCCCGAGCGACGGGCAGACCTCGGACGCGACGATGTCCGACGT